>NZ_JBHTST010000016.1:0-83886 GCF_042794995.1 Streptomyces sp. NPDC056503 | reverse complement strand
GGACAACCGTCCGTCGCACCACCGGTCGCTGCGCTTACGTTCTTCCCGCTGTGGGATTCCCGCCGAGGGACGGCAGCGCGCGCCACCGACGGCACCGGTGGGCGCCGTCAACGGAGACCGGGGGTGTGTGCTCGTGCGGATCGGACTGCTCACTGAGGGTGGCCACCCGTGCGCCGCCGGTGACACCGGGGCCTGGTGGCAGCGGCTCGTCCGCGGCCTCGCCCCCCACGACTTCGACCTCTACGCCGTCGGCGGCCCCCTCCCCACCGCCCCGCTGCCCCCCAACACCCGGCCCGTCCCCGCCACCGGCCAGGGCGCCCTCCCCGCCGGACCCCCCGAGCGCGCGGGCCGCCGCGCCTACGGCCGCCGGGACCGCCGCCGCTTCGCCGAGGGCTTCCACGCCCTCGCCACCGGCCTCGCCGCCGAGGGCGCCCCCGCCGACGACCCGGCCGCCTGCGACGCCCCGGCGCAGGCCTTCGCCGCCGGCCTCGGCGCCCTCGCCGACCTCGCCCGGGAGAGCGGCGGGCTGCCGGGCGCGCTCCGCTCCGACGACGCCGTCCGCCTCCTGGAGGCGGCCTGCCGCGCCCCCGGCGCCCGCCGGGCCGCCGCCGCGGCCGGGCTCCGCGACCACCTCGCCTTCGCCGACCACCTGGAGCGGGCCCTGCGCCCCCTCTCCCTCGGCTGGTACGACGAGACCGCCCTCGGCGCCGCCGACCTCTGCCACGCCACCGCGGGCGGACCGGTGGCCCTTCCCGGCCTCCTGGCCAAACGCTTCTTCGGCACCCCGCTCCTCGTCACCGAGTACGGCGTCGGCCTGCGCTCCCACTACCTCGACGCGGGCACCGGCGACCACTCCACCGCCCTGCGCACCCTGCTCGCCGCCCTCCACGGCCGTCTCGCCGGGGAGACGTACCGCCAGGCCGCCCTCCTCACCCCCGGCAACGCGCACGCGCGCCGCTGGCAGGAGCGGCTCGGCGCCGACCGGGACCGCGTCCGCACCGTCCATCCCGGCATGCCCGCCGAGCGCTTCGCCGAGGTCGGCGAGGACGAGGGGAGCGGCGAGCCCGGCACCCTCGTGTGGATCGGGCGGGTGGAACCCGCCAAGGACCTCGTCGCCCTCCTCCACGCCTTCGCCGAACTCCGCGCCCGCCGCCCCGACACCCGGCTGCGGATCGTCTCCGTCCCCGCCGAGGCGGGCGAGGCCGAACCGGGCCCCGACCACTGCGCCTACCTCGCGCAGTGCGCCGCGCTCGCCGCGCAGCTCTTCCCCGACGAGGCGGCCGGCGCCCACGCCGTCGGCGAGAACCCCGTCTCCTTCGAGGAGCTCGGCGGACCCGAGGCGCCCACCCTGGAGGACGTCTACGGCTCCGCCGCCGTCGTCGTCCTCTCCAGCACCGTCGAGGGCTTCCCCGCGAGCCTCGTCGAGGCCATGTTCTGCGCCCGCGCCACCGTCTCCACCGACGTCGGCGCGGTCGTCGAGATCATCGGCGGCACCGGGCTCGTCGTGCCCCCGCGCAACCCCCGGGCGCTCGCCGACGCCTGCCTCGCGCTGCTGCGCGACCCCGAGCGCCGGCACCGGCTCGGCGCGGCCGCCCGCGCCCGCGCGCTGGAACTCTTCACCGTCGACCAGAACCTCGCCGCGTTCCGCGGCATCTACCTGGAACTCCTCTCCCACGCGCCGGTACGCCACCGCGCCGGCTCCGACGTGCCGTTCGCCCACCCCGCCGAGGCGCACCTCCCCGGCAGCTGGGCGCCGAAGGCCGTCCCCGCGAGCACAGGAGCCCCCGATGCCTGAAGGAGGCACCCCCATGCGCGGCCCCGCCGCCCCGACGAGCCCCGGAGCCTGGGACGCCCGCTCCGAGGCCCTCCTCGGCGCCCCCGCGGTGGATGCGGAACCGACACCCCCCGCCATAGCCCCGGGGCCCGCCGGCCCGCTCCCCGCCCTCGACCTCCACGCGGAGCCCGGCCCCCCGCCGGTCGGGGAGACCGCCCTCGACGACCTGCTCTCCGCGTTCGGGCCGCCCCGCGGCCCCGCGGCCCCGCCCGCCGCCGACGAGCCCGCGCCCGCCCGCGCGGACGACCCCGGGACCGGTGTCGACGAGGCCGTCGACGGACCGGCGGGCGACGACGGCGCCGACGCCCCCGCGCGCGAGCCCGTGGACGCGCCCGCGCACGGCACGGAGGCCGGCACCGCCGGACCCGAGACCGACCCGCGCCCGGGCGCGGCCACCGCCGCGCCGAGCGAGGACGGCGACGGAGACGGCGAGGACGAGGGCGCCGACGGAGAGGACGGAGCGGACGGGGGCGTCCGCGGCTACGGCCACGACGCCCGCCCGCCCGCGCCCGCCGTCGGCGGTCCCGTCGCCCCCGGGCCCGGCGCCGCCTGGGGCGAGGCGCCCGGGCCCGGTGACGCGGGATCCCCCGCCAGGCCGCAGCGGCGTGGCACCGGCGATCCCGTCAAGGTGCTCGTGCACCGGCACCGGGAGCTGTGCGCGCGGGCCGTCGACCCGCTGGAGGTCGCCGCCGGACTCGAAGCGCTGGGGTTCACCGACCGGACCGCCGCCCGCTACCGGCACCGGGACGTCTTCTCGCTCGCCGAGGAGCTGTACGCGCGCGTGCCGCGCGCACACCGGGAGGCCCCGCCCGCCGAGGACGCCGCCGAACCCGCCGCCCCCTGGGCGCTCGCCGCGCTCGCGCCCGGGACCGCCGCCGCGCTGCTGGTGCCCGCGCTGCTCCACCTCGACGGGGCCGTCCGGCTCGCCGCCGCGACCGCCGGGGCGCTGGCCCTCGCCGGCGCGCTCGTCCTCGCCGTCCGGCGCGGGCCGCTGCGCGCCGCCGTCGCCGCGCCCACCGCCCGGGTGTGGACGCTCTGGCTGCTCGCGTACGCCGTCGCCGGCGACGGGCTCCTGGAAGAGGTGCTCCGGGGCGGACCCGACGGCGGCTGGCGCATCGACCCCGCGCCGCTCCTCGGGCTCGCGCTCGCCGTCGCGCCCGCCGCCTGGTGCGCCCGCCTCTTCGCGGGCCGCGCCCGGCGGCGCATCGCCGAAAGCCGAGGTCTCGCCGAATTCGCCGCCGCCACGCGCGCGGGGCTCCTGGCCGCCGTCCTCCTCCAGCTCGCCGCCCTCACCGTCCTGCTCGCGCTCACCCGCCTCACCGCCGGCGCGCTCGCGCTGGGCGCCCTGCTCCTGATCGCCCGGCTGCTCGCCGTCCACGGACACGCCGAGACCGCCGCCGCCGCACTGGCCGCCGCCTGCGCCGCCGAAGCCCTCGGCCTCGCGAGCGTGCTGGCCGCCCGGCTCCCGCTCCCCGGCTTCGACGTGCTCGCCGTCCCCGTACGGACCGCCGTCGACGCCTGGGGCGCCGGCGCCCTCCCCGCGCTCGTCTGTGGCGCCGCCGCGCTCGGCCTGCTGGCCCACGCGACCGGCGCCCTCACCCGGGCCTCGGCCCACACCACCCCCTGACCCCGTCGCACCCGCGGAGCCGACGCCGCGGGCGCCCGGCCCCTGACTCATCACCCGCAAGGAGAACCCAGACCATGACCCCTCACTCCCCAGCACCGGCCGGTCGGCACGAAGGGGCCGCACGATGAGGGTGCTACTGCTCGGAGCCAACGGCTTCATCGGCCGCTTCGTCGCCGACCGGCTGCTCGCCGACCCGGCGGTCCACCTCACCGCCCTGGGCCGCGGCGACGACGCCGACGTCCGCTTCGACCTCGCCACCGGCAGCCCCGGCGCGCTCACCCGCTTCCTGGACGCCGTCCACCCCGGCGTGGTCGTCAACTGCGCGGGTGCCACCCGGGGCGGCGCCCGCGACCTCACCCGGCACAACACCGTCGCCGTCGCCACCGTCTGCGAGGCCCTGCGCCGCAGCGGCTGCGGCGCCCGGCTCGTCCAGGTCGGCTGCGCCTCCGAGTACGGGCCCAGCCAGCCCGGCTCCTCCACCGCCGAGGACGCCGTGCCGCGCCCGGGAGGCCCGTACGGCGTCTCCAAGCTCGCCGCCACCGAACTCGTCCTCGGCTCCGGCCTCGACGCGGTCGTCCTCCGGGTCTTCTCCCCGGTCGGGCCCGGCACCCCCGCCGGCTCCCCGCTCGGCCGGCTCGCCGAGGCGATGCGACGGGCCATGCAGGCCGGCGACGGCGAGCTCAAGCTCAGCGGCCTCGGCGTGCAGCGGGACTTCGTGGACGTCCGGGACGTGGCCCGCGCCGTGCACGCCGCCTCCCTCTCCGCCGCCCAGGGCGTCGTCAACATCGGGACGGGACGGGCCGTCCGGCTCCGGGACGCCGCCGGGATCCTCGCCCGGGTCGCCGGCTACGCGGGCAACCTCCACGAGGTCGACGTCCCGCACGGCATCCCGCAGCGGCCCGTCATCGGCGCCCCGCGCGGCGAGGCGACCATCGCCGAACAGCTGGCCGCCACCCCCTTCCCGTACCCCGACGGGTGCGGGCCCTGGCAGCAGGCCGACGTCCGCACCGCCCGCGACCGGCTCGGCTGGCGCCCCCGGATCAACCTGGAGGAGTCGCTCGCCGACATCTGGATGGAGGCGGCGTGTCGCATCTGACCGCCACCGGCACCGTCCGGGCGCTCGGTGTCGGCGCCCCGGGCTACGCCCACCCGCTGCTCGCCCCGGTCGAGTGGGCCGAACTGACCCGCCCCGGCACCCCCGTCCACTGGGCGGTGCTCAACGTCTCCGACGGCCCCGGCAGCCGCCCCGACCCGCACTGCCTGGAGACCGCCGGACGGCTCCGGCAGGCGGGCGTGCGGGTCCTCGGGCACCTGGACCTGGCGCACGGCTCGCGCCCCTTCGGGGAGCTGGTCTCCCAGGCCCAGCGGTACCTCGACTGGTACCGCGTCGGCGGCTTCTACCTGGATCGCTGTCCCACGGACCGGACCGATCTGCCCGGAGTGAGGAGGGTCACCGCGACGCTGTCGGCCCTCCTCGGCGGCGACGCCCACCTCGTCCTCGGCCAGGGCCGTCACCCGTACCCCGGCTACGCGGAGGCGGCGGACCAGCTGGTCACCTTCTCCGGGGCCTGGGTGGACTACCGCTGGTCGCAGGTGGCCGAGTGGACCGCGGACCACCCGGAGGGGAAGTTCGCCCACTTCGTCCACGGGGTGCCGCGCACCCACCTCGACGAGGCGCTGCGGATCGCCCGCTGGCAGGGCGCGGGCACGATCTTCTTCACCGACCGCGTGGGAGGGGCCGAAGGGGTGCCGGGACAGAACGCGCCATTTCACTCGCTGCCCGGCTACTGGGACGAAATCGTCTCGCGTATCGGACCGGGTGTCTCGGAATGAGAAGGGGCGTGGCAGTGTTACGGGGAGAACAACCGTACTGACATACCGACCAGCTGTATTGATGAGGTCTCCGTGACGCTGCCACCCCTGGTCGAGCCGGCTGCCGAGCTCACCGTAGACGAGGTCCGCAGGTACTCCCGCCACCTGATCATCCCCGACGTGGGGATGGACGGGCAGAAGCGGCTGAAGAACGCCAAGGTGCTGGCCGTGGGCGCCGGCGGCCTCGGCTCGCCGGCCCTCATGTACCTGGCCGCGGCCGGCGTCGGCACGCTCGGCATCGTGGAGTTCGACGAGGTCGACGAGTCGAACCTCCAGCGCCAGATCATCCACAGCCAGGCCGACATCGGCCGCTCCAAGGCGGAGTCGGCGCGCGACAGCGTGCTCGGCATCAACCCGTACGTGAACGTGGTCCTGCACGAGGAGCGGCTCGAGGCCGACAACGTGATGGACATCTTCAGCCAGTACGACCTGATCGTCGACGGCACGGACAACTTCGCCACCCGCTACCTGGTGAACGACGCCTGCGTGCTGCTGAACAAGCCGTACGTCTGGGGTTCGATCTACCGCTTCGACGGCCAGGCCTCCGTCTTCTGGTCCGAGCACGGTCCCTGCTACCGCTGCCTCTACCCGGAGCCCCCGCCGCCGGGCATGGTCCCCTCCTGCGCCGAGGGCGGCGTCCTGGGCGTGCTCTGCGCGTCCATCGGCTCCATCCAGGTCAACGAGGCCATCAAGCTCCTCGCCGGCATCGGCGAGCCGCTCGTCGGCCGGCTGATGATCTACGACGCCCTGGAGATGCAGTACCGCCAGGTGAAGGTCCGCAAGGACCCGAACTGCGCGGTCTGCGGCGAGAACCCGACCGTCACCGAGCTCATCGACTACGAGGCCTTCTGCGGCGTCGTGTCCGAGGAGGCCCAGGAGGCGGCGCTCGGCTCCACGATCACTCCGAAGCAGCTCAAGGAGTGGATCGACGACGGCGAGAACATCGACATCATCGACGTCCGCGAGCCGAACGAGTACGAGATCGTCTCGATCCCCGGCGCCCGTCTGATCCCGAAGAACGAGTTCCTGATGGGCACCGCCCTCCAGGACCTCCCGCAGGACAAGAAGATCGTCCTGCACTGCAAGACGGGTGTCCGCAGCGCGGAAGTCCTCGCCGTGCTCAAGTCCGCGGGCTTCGCGGACGCGGTGCACGTCGGCGGCGGCGTGATCGGCTGGGTCCACCAGATCGAGCCCGGGAAGCCGGTCTACTAGCGGTGACGGCGAAGGCCCCGGACCGGGTGACGGTCCGGGGCCTTCGCGCGTCCGCGCTACCCGCAGGTCGTGCCGTACGCGGGCACCTTCCCGTCCAGCAGGTACGCGTCGACCGTCCGCGTCACGCACCCCGAGGTGCCGTACGCGCCGTGGCCCTCGCCCTTGTTGGTGACGAGGATCCCGACCCCCTCGCCCAGCTCCTCCGCCATCCGCTCCGCGCCCTCGTACGGGGTCGCCGGATCGCCCGTCGTGCCCACGACGAGCACCGGGGCCGCGCCCGGCGCGGCGGCCGCCGGGGTCCTCGCCTCGCCCTTCACCGGCCAGCCGGCGCACCAGCCGGCCGTGTCCCAGGCGAGGAAGGCGCCGAAGACGGGGGAGAGCCGGCGGAACTCCGGCAGCAGCGCCTTCGCCTGCGCGGTGGTCGGGCGCTCGCTGGAGTCGGCGCAGGAGATCGCCCGCTGGGAGTGCGACTGGGTGGCGTAACGTCCCTGCTCGTCCCGGTCGTTGTAGGCGTCCGCGAGCCGCAGCAGCCCGCTGCCGTCACCGGCCTCGGCCGCCTCCAGGGCCTGGGTGAGCAGCGGCCAGCTGGACTCCGAGTAGAGGGTGACCGCGATGCCGGTGGTCGCCAGGGCCTCGGTGAGCCGCCGGCCGTCGACCTCCAGGGGCCGCGCGTCGAGCCGCGCGAGGAGCCGGGTGATCCGCGCGGTGCCGGCCTCCGGCTCCTGACCGGTGCTCTTCAGGTAGTTGTCCAGGGCCCGCTGGAAGCCCACCGTCTGGTGCCGGGCGTGCCCGGTGGTGTCGGCGGTCGGGTCGACCACCGCGTCCAGGACCAGCCGGCCCACGTGGCGGGGGAAGAGGTGGGCGTAGGTGCCGCCCAGCTGGGTGCCGTACGAGATCCCGAAGTAGTGCAGCTTCGCGTCGCCGAGGACCTGCCGGACCAGGTCCAGGTCGCGGGCGGTGGCCGAGGTGGTGGTGTACGGGATCACCGTGCCGGAGCGGCGGGCGCAGCCGGCGCCGAAGTCGGCCGCGTCCTTCAGGTAGGCGGCCTCCTCGGCGGGCGTGTCCGGGGTGGAGTCGACCCGGGCCTCGGCGGCGGCCTGTTCGGCGTCGTCGCGGCAGACGACACCGGAGCTGCGGCCCACCCCGCGCGGGTCGAAGCCCACGAGGTCGTACCGCTCGCCCAGCGACGCGTACTCCCCGGACAGCTGCGGCAGCATCTCCACCCCGGAGGCGCCGGGCCCGCCGAAGTTGAAGAGCAGCGAACCGATCCGCCGCTTCCGGTCGGTCGCCTCCTTGCGGATCAGGGCGACGCCCAGGGTGGCGCCGGCCGGCTTCGCGTGGTCCACCGGGACCTTCACGGTGGCGCAGCGCCACTCGGATCCGGCTCCGTCGCAGCGCTTCCAGTCGAGACGCTGGGAGGCGAGGGAGGACCCGGCGGCGGAGGGGGGCGAGCCGGCGGAGGTGGGCGAGGCGGCCGCGGAGTCCGGGGGTGGCGGGTCGGCGGCGGGAGCGCCCGTACTCGTACAGCCGGTGACCAGCAGTCCGCCGACGGCGAGGGCCGTCAGGTGCCTGCGTATGGACAAGGGGGACCCCCCGGGTTCGGGCCGAGACTGGCCGTCATCCTAGGGGGCCCGGTCGCGGCTACTTGCAGACGGTGCCCGAGGCGGGGACCTTGCCGTCCAGGAGGTAGCCGTCGACGGCCTTCTTCACGCAGGCGCTGCCGCCGTTGTACGCGCCGTGGCCCTCGCCCTCGTACGTCAGCTCCACGCCGACGCCCTTGCCGAGGGCCTGGACCATCGCGCGGGCGCCCGCGTACGGGGTCGCGGGGTCGCCGGTGTTGCCGACCACCAGGATCGGCGCGGAGCCGGGCGCGGACACGTCCGGGTGGTCCCAGGCGCCGGGCACCGGCCACTGCGAGCAGCTGGAGAGGGCCCAGCCCATGAAGTCGCCGAAGACGGGGGAGGCCTCGCGGAACTGCGGGAGGCGTTCCTTGGCCTGGCCGAGGGTGTAGCGCTCCTTGAAGTCGACGCAGTTGATGGCGGCGTTGGCGGCCTGGATGTTGCTGTAACTGCCGTTCTCGCCGCGGCCGTTCATCGAGTCGGAGAGGGCGAGGAGGAGGGCGCCGTCCCCGCCGTCCGCGGCCTCCAGGCCCTGCTCCAGGTAAGGCCAGAACTCCTTCGAGTACAGCGACTGGGCGATGCCGTTGGTGGCCTGGGTCTGCGTCAGCTTCCGGCTGCCGATGCCGTCGATGGGCTTCTCGTCGAGGGCGGCGAGGAGATCGGTCACGCCCTCCTCGACCTCGGCGACCGTCGCGCCCGGCAGGGCGCACTCGTCGCCCCGGTCCACGCAGTCCTGCGCGAAGTTGTCCAGCGCCAGCTGGAAGCCCTTCGCCTGCCCGAGCGCGCCCTCCTCGACGCCCGCGTCCGGGTCCACGACCGCGTCGAAGACGGCCCGGCCCACCCGCTCGGGGAAGAGGTGGGCGTAGACGCCGCCGAGCTCGGTGCCGTACGAGATGCCGAAGTAGTGCAGCTTGTCGTCGCCGAGGACCTGGCGCAGGAGGTCCATGTCCCGGGCCGCGCTCTCCGTGCCGACGTGCGGGAGGACCGTGCCGGAGTCGGCCTCGCAGCCCGCCGCGTACTTCTTCTGCGCGTCGGACAGGGTCCGCTCCTCGGCCTGGTCGTCCGGGGTGAAGTCGAGGGCGTAGTACGCGTCCAGCTCCTTGTCCGTGGCGCACTCCACCGGCTCGCTGCGGCCGACCCCGCGCGGGTCGAAGGAGACCAGGTCGTAGCGGGAGCGGAGGGACTCGTAGTCGGCGGCGAAGCCGGGCAGGCCGGTGACGCCGGAGCCGCCGGGGCCGCCGAAGTTGAAGACGAGGGAGCCGATGCGGCGGGCGTTGTTCTCGGCCCGCGCGCGGATCAGGGCCAGCTCGATCGTCTCGCCCTCCGGCCGGGACCAGTCCAGCGGGGTGCGGAGGAAGGCGCACTCCCACGGGGTGCCGCCGGGGAGCGGGGTCGGGGCCGAGCCGCCGCCCTCCGCCGCGGACGGCGGCGGGCAGGTGTCCCACTCCAGCTGCTGCTCGGTCAGCGCCGCGATGCCGCCGGTGCCGGTGGGGACGGCGGCCGCGGGGGTCCCGTCGCCCGAGTCGTCCGAGCAGCCGGTCAGACAGAGGACGGCGGAGACGGTGAGGAGGGCGGCGGCGCGCTGGGCGGCGGAGATCGGCATGCTCCCATGCTCCGGTGCGGCGCCCGGCCGCGCCCGTGACGCACCCCCAAGCGGGTGGCCCCGGTAGCCGTCCGGCGCGGCGTGGCGCGGTCGCGGGGCGGGCGGCGCGACCGCACGGGCCCGACGGTGTACAGGGCGGCTCAGGAACCGCCCGCTCCCGGTCCCGTCACCGACTCCGCCGCTCCTGGTCCCGTCATCGACTCCGTCGGTCCCGGTCCCGGTCCCGCTCCCGATCCCGTCACCGACTCCGCCGCCCGCAGGCCCGTCGCCACGCAGGCCGCCACGCCCACGCCCTCGTACGCCGCCCCGCACAGGGCCAGCGACGGCAGCTCCGCCACGGCCGCCCGGGCCCGGTCCACCCGGGCCGCGTGGCCCGTGTCGTACTGGGGGAGACCCGCCGGCCAGCGGGTGACGCGCGCGGCGAGCGGCTCCGGGAGCGGGCCCAGGGCCGCGCGGAGGTCCGCCAGCACCCGGGCCACCAGGACACCGTCCGGCTGCTCGACGAGGCCCGTCGTACCGGCCCGGCCCAGCGAGGCGCGGACGACGCACGGCCCCCCTCCCGGGAAGGACCACTTCCGGGACAGCAGCGTCGCGGCCTTGATCGTCCGGCCCTCGGCCGACGGGACGAGGAAACCGTTCCCCGGGGGCAGCCCCGCCTCCGTCCCCGGCGGGAACGCCAGCGCCACCACCGCCGTGTCCGCGTGCCGGATCCCGCCGAGCGCCGCCGACGCGTCCGGCGCGAGGCCGGCCAGGAGCGGCGCCGCGGCGTGGGCCGGGAGGGCGAGCACCACCGCGTCCGCGGCCAGGACGCCGTCGGCGGTGGTGACCCGCCACACCCCCGGCCCCCGGTCCAGGGCCGTCACCGGCGTCCCCGTCAGGATCCGCGCCCCGGAGGCCCGGGCCACGGCCGCCGGGAGCAGCCCGGTGCCGCCGGCCACGCCGCGTACCACCGCCCGCGGCGGGCGCGCGGGCCGGTCGCGGAGCGCCGCGAGCAGCGAGCCGCCGCGTCCGGCGAGCACGGCCAGCGGACCGAGGGCGGAGCGCAGCGAGAGGCGGTCGACCTCGCCCGCGTACACCCCGCCGAGGAGCGGTTCGACGAGCCGGTCGACGGCTTCCCTGCCGAGCCGCCCGGCCAGGTACTCCGCCACCGACACGTCCCGCCCGTCCACGGGCGCCGGCGCCGGCAGGGTCTCCTCCCGGCGCAGCCTCGCCAGCCCCGCCTCCGACAGCAGGCCCGTGCCCTCCAGGAGCGACGGGTCCGGGGGCACGCCCATCACATGGCCGGGCGGCAGCGCCCGCAGCGCGCCCCGGCTCCACAGCGTCACCGGGCCCGGCGCGGGGTCCCGCAGCGCCCCGCCGAGACCGACGGCCTCCGCGAGGTCGACGGCCTCCGGCCGCAGCGCCATCAGCGACTCCGCGCCCTCGTCGACCGGCACCCCGGCCAGCGTCCCGGTGCGCAGCTTGCCGCCGATCCGGCCGTCGCCCTCCAGGACGGTCACCTCGGCCCGCCCGCGCAGCGACCACGCCGCCGCGAGGCCGCTGATGCCGCCGCCGACCACGATCACCCGGCGCATGCCAGTACCTCCCGGAGTTCGTCCTGGTGGGGGAAGGAGCCGGGCTCGTAGGCGCACCACGGGTCGGCGGCGAGCGGGTCGCCGGTGACCGCGTACGCCCGGGAGCGCGAGCCCCCGCAGACCGTCGCGAACTCGCAGGCCCCGCACCTGCCGCCCAGCCGCGCCGGGTCCCGCAGCGACCGGAAGAGCTCCGACTCCCGGTAGATCAGGGGCAGTTCGCGGTCCTTCACGTTTCCCGCCGACAGTGGCAGGAAGCCGCTCGGATGGACCTCCCCGGTGTGGGAGACGAAGACGAAACCGCGGCCGGAGGAGACGTCCATCGGCGGGCGGCGCGCGGTGCGCCGTTCGCCGTCGAACAGGCCGAGTCCGGCGGCCCGTTCGGTGAGCCGGGCGTGCAGTCGGCCGAGCCGGGGGTGCTCGCCGCGCCGGGCGAGCACCGCCCGCTGGAGCGCGACCCGCCGGAAGTGGTGGCCCTCGGTCGTCTTCACCGGCATCCGCGCGCCGAGGTCGTACAGGAAGTGCAGCACGTCCTCGCACTCGGCGGCGGAGAGCGCCCCGAGCTGCCCGGCGCGGCCGGTGGGCACGAGCAGGAAGCCGGACCAGAGCATGGCGCCCTCGCGCCGCACGAGCGCGGCGATGTCGGCGAGGTCGGGCAGGCTGTGCCGGGAGACGGTGGTGTTGATCTGCACCTTCAGACCGAGCTCCCGGGCGGCCCGCCAGCCGTCGAGGGTGAGGTCGAAGACGCCGGGCACGCCCCGGAAGGCGTCGTGCCGGGCGGCGGTCGAGCCGTCGAGGGAGAGCGAGAGGGCGACCGCGCCGGCGTCCCGGATCCGGGCGAGGCGCGCCCGGTCGAGCGTCGGCGTCCCGGACGGCGAGACGGCGACCCGCAGTCCGGCCCCGGTGCCGTACGCGACGAGTTCGGCGAGGTCGGGCCGCTGGAAGGGGTCGCCGCCGGTGACGACGAAGAGCGGGGCGGGCTTCCCGAAGGACGCGACCTGGTCCATCAGGCGGCGGGCGGCCGGTCCGTCCAGCTCGTCGGGGTGCCGGTCGGGGACGGCCTCGGCCCGGCAGTGCAGACAGGCCAGCGGGCAGGCCCGCGTCGCCTCCCAGATGACGAGGAACGGCCGCTCGCCGACGGGCTGCCTGGGTCGCCGTACGAGGGTGCGCGCGGCGGTCACACGCGCTCCCAGCCGCGCTTCGGCGCCCGGTTGGCGATCGTGCCGGGGCGGCGGCGCCGGTAGACGACGAAGGGGCGGAAGAGGTACCGCACCGGCACCGCGAACATGTGCACCAGCCGTGAGTAGGGGATCAGCGCGAAGAGCGCGAAGCCGAAGAGGACGTGCAGTTTGAAGACGAGCGGCGCGCCCGCCATCAGGCCCCAGTCGGGGCTGAGGGCGAACAGCGAGCGGAACCACACCGAGACGCCCTCGCGGTAGTTGTAACCGTCCGTCGCGCCGGTGGAGTTGAGGACGGTCGCGAGGATGCCGAGCGTCATCGCGCCGAGCAGCACCGTGTACATGAGGTGGTCGCTCTTCAGCGTCGCCCCGCGCACGGCGGGCACCCGCGTCCGCCGGTACACGAGGATGCCGATGCCGACGGCGGCGGCGACCCCCGCGAGGGCGCCGGTGGAGACCGCCATCAGGTGGTACGCGTGGTCGTCGATCCCGATCGCGTCCGTCCACTCCATGGGGACCAGCAGTCCGACCACGTGCCCGAGGACGACGAAGAGCATCCCGAAGTGGAAGAGCGGCGAGCCGATCCGCAGCAGCCGCGACTCGTGCAGCTGGGAGGAGTGGGTGGTGATCCCGAAGCGGTCGTAGCGCCCGCGCCAGAGCGTGCCCGCGACGAGCAGGGCCACCGAGACGTAGGGCAGAACGCCCCAGAGCAGCAGATCCATCAGACCGGGGTCCTCTCGGCGCGGTTCACGGTGGGCCAGGGCAGTTCGACGCCCGGGCCGCGGGGTTCGATTCCGAGCGGGTCGAGTCCGACGAGCTCGCGCGGCGGCCCGGACCGGGCCAGCGCCTTCGCCTCCTCCCGCGTCCGGGGCGAGGGGCCCGGCAGGGTGCCGCAGACCGCCTCCAGGACCCGGAGGTACGGGGTGTCCACGGCGGCCAGCGCGAGCCTCAGCAGCTCCAGCCCCGCCCGGTGCTCCTGGAGGAGCGCCGTGCCGGGCTCCTCGTGGCGGGCGGCGAACTCCAGGGCCGCGGGGAGGAAGTCGGGCAGCTCGTCGCTGTCGAACTCCATGCCGTGCTCGCGGTAGGTCCGCTTGACGGCGACGAGGGAGAGCCCGCGCCGCCGGGTGTCGCCGTCCGTCCACCACGTGAGGTAGAGGCAGCGGCGGTTGCGGGTGTCGAAGGTGTCCGTGTAG
The DNA here is from genome assembly GCF_042794995.1 of Streptomyces sp. NPDC056503. Taxonomy (NCBI): domain Bacteria; kingdom Bacillati; phylum Actinomycetota; class Actinomycetes; order Kitasatosporales; family Streptomycetaceae; genus Streptomyces; species Streptomyces sp. NPDC056503. The sequence goes on along the minus strand of NZ_JBHTST010000016.1, from coordinate 70,177 downwards.
TGCGCGGCGAGGTCCAGGAGCGGGGTCCGCTCCACCTGGTCCAGGAACTCCGCGAGCCCCGCACCGCCACCCGGCGCACCGGACAAGGCCCGCCGCAGCAGCGGGAGTTCCTCGTACAGCCGCTCGTCCGGGTAGCTCAGGCAGCGCGCCGCCACCAGCCGTACCACCGTGTCCGGGGTCATGAACTCCTCCTCGTGCGGCCCAGGTTGAGCAGGACCCGGCTGCCGTCGGCCGCCTGGTCGGCGACCGGGCAGCCCGCGTCGGGTTCCAGGGGGTGGGAGTCGGCGAGCGCGTCCGCGTCGGCGCGGGCCGCCGTCGGGATCACGTACCGGTCCTCGTACTTGGCGATGGCGAGCAGCCGGAACATGTCCTCCATCTCCTGCCCGGTCAGCCCGACCGCCTCGGCGGCGGCCTCGTCCCTCTCCTCGCCGAGGTTGACCGCCCGCATGTAGGAGCGCATGGCCGCCATCCGGCGCAGCACGGCCGCCACGGGCACGGTGTCGCCGGCGGTGAGCAGCTCGGCGAGGTACTCGACCGGGATGCGGAGGGCGTCGATCGCGCCGAAGAGGTTCCCCGCGTCCTCGCCGTCGCTGCCGGTGGCGGCGACCGCGTCGACCACGGGGGAGAGCGGCGGCACGTACCAGACCATCGGCATCGTGCGGTACTCCGGGTGGAGCGGCAGCGCGACCTGGTAGGTGGCGATGAGGTCGTACACGGGGGAGCGGCGGGCCGCTTCCAGCCACTCCCCGGTGATCCCGGCCGCCCTCGCGGCGGCGGCGACCGCCGGGTCGTGCGGGTCGAGGAAGCACTCCAACTGCGCCGGGTACAGGTCGTGTTCGTCCTCCACGGCGGCCGCCTCGGCGACCTTGTCGGCGTCGTACAGCATCACGCCGAGGTACCGCATGCGGCCGACGCAGGTCTCGGAGCAGACCGTCGGCATGCCGACCTCGACGCGCGGGAAGCAGAAGGTGCACTTCTCGGCCTTGCCGGTGGCGTGGTTGAAGTAGACCTTCTTGTACGGGCAGCCGGTGACGCACATCCGCCAGCCCCGGCACCGGTCCTGGTCGACGAGGACGATGCCGTCCTCCTCGCGCTTGTACATGGCGCCGGACGGGCAGGCGGAGACGCACGCCGGGTTGAGGCAGTGCTCGCAGATCCGGGGCAGGTAGAACATGAAGCTCTGCTCGAACTCGAAGCGGATCCTCTCGCCGACCTGCCGTCGCACCTTCTCGACCAGCGGGTCCTTCGGTCCGTGTTCGGGGGCGCCGCCGAGGTTGTCGTCCCAGTTGGGGCCCCACTCGACCTTGTCGAGGGGTTCGCCGGTGACCTGGGAGACGGGCCGGGCGGTCGGCAGGTCGTCCCCGGCGGGGGCCTCGGTGAGGTTCTTGTACTCGTACGTCCACGGCTGGTAGTAGTCGTCGAGCTCCGGCAGCTCCGGGTTGGCGAAGATCTGCCCGAGCCGCTTCAGCCGGCCGCCGGCCCGCAGCCGCAGCCGCCCGGACCGCGTCCGCTCCCAGCCGCCCTTCCACCGCTCCTGGTCCTCCCAGCGGCGCGGGTAGCCCTGTCCGGGGAGGGTCTCGACGTTGTTGAACCAGACGTACTCGGTGCCCTGCCGGTTGGTCCACGCCTGCTTGCAGGTGACCGAACAGGTGTGGCAGCCGATGCACTTGTCGAGGTTCATGACCATCGCGACCTGTGCCATCACGCGCATCAGTACTGAACCTCCTGGCTGCGGCGGCGGATCACCGTCACCTCGTCGCGCTGGTTCCCGGTCGGGCCCAGGTAGTTGAAGGCCCAGGTCAACTGGGCGTAGCCGCCGATGAGATGGGTCGGCTTGAGCATCACGCGGGTGAGCGAGTTGTGGATCCCGCCCCGGCGGCCGGTCTTCTCCGTCTTCGGGACGCCGACCGTGCGCTCCTGGGCGTGGTTCATGTAGACCGTGCCGGCGGGCATCTTGTGGGAGACGATCGCGCGTGCGGTGACGACGCCGTTGCGGTTGACCGCCTCGATCCAGTCGTTGTCGCGGACCCCGATGGCCTCGGCGTCCTGCGGCGACATCCAGATCGTCTGCCCGCCCCGGCCGAGCGTCATCATGTACAGGTTGTCCTGGTACTGGGAGTGGATCGCCCACTTGTTGTGCGGGGTCAGATACCGCACCGCGACCTGCTTCCCGCCCGCCCGTCGCCCGCCACCACCCCTCTGAGGATGCCCTTCGGGCAGCACCTGCTCGACGGACCCCAACTCCGGCTCCCCGTACAGCCGGTGCATGTCCAGCGGCGGCTTGTAGACGGGCAGCGCCTCGCCGACCTCGTGCATCCAGTCGTGGTCGAGGAAGAAGTGCTGGCGTCCGGTGAGGGTGTGCCAGGGCTTGAGGTGCTCGGTGTTGACGGTGAAGGCGGTGTAGCGGCGGCCGCCGGACTCGCTGCCCGACCACTCGGGCGAGGTGATGACCGGGACGGGCCTGGCCTGGGTGTCGGCGAAGGTGATCCGCTTGCCCTCGGCCTCGGCGGCGAGGTGGGCCATCCGCTGCCCGGTGCGCTTCTCCAGCTTCTCGAAGCCCTGGGTGGCGAGCCGTCCGTTCGAGGTGCCGGAGAGGGAGAGGATCGCCTCGCAGGCCCGCCGCGCGGTGTCCAGGCGCGGCCGGCCGTCGGCCACCCCGCCCCTGACCAGGCCGTTCATCGCCCCCAGGGAGGCGACCTCCTCGTCGACGTCGAAGGTGATCGCCTTCGTCGTGACCCCGAGCCGGTCGACCAGCGGGCCGAGCGCGGCGAACTTCTCGCCGACCGCGCCGTAGTCCCGCTCGACCACCGTCAGGTTGTACATCGTGCGTCCCGGCACCGGATCGCACTCGCCTTTCGACCAGTCGAGCGCCACCCCGCCGGGCTGGGCCATCTCGCCGCCCGGGGTGTCGTGCTGGAGGGCCGTCGCCACCAGGTCCTTCCGGACGCCGAGGTGCTCCCGCGCGAGTTCCCCGAAGCGGCGGGCGAGGGCGAGGAAGGCGTCGTAGTCGGAGCGGGCCTGCCACGGCGGGTCGACGGCCGGGGTGAAGGCGTGCAGGAAGGGGTGCATGTCCGTGGAGGACAGGTCGTGCTTCTCGTACCAGGTGGCGGCCGGCAGGACGACGTCCGACAGCAGTGTCGTGGACGTCATCCGGAAGTCCATGGCGAGCAGCAGGTCGAGCTTGCCCTCGACGTCCTCCTCCCGCCACCGCACGTCCCTCGGGGTGCAACGCGGGCCGTCGGAGGGGAGGTTGGAGTGGGTGCCGAGGAGGTGCTTGAGGAAGTACTCGTTGCCCTTGGAGGAGGAGCCGAGGAGGTTGGCCCGCCACACGTTGAGCACCCGGGGCCAGTTCTCCGGCGCGTCCGGGTCCTCCCCGGCGAAGCCGAGGGTCCCGTCCTCCAGCGCCTTCACCGTGTCGGCGACCGGGTCGTCCTGGGCGCCGAGCTCCAGCGGGTTGCGGTCGAAGGTCGGGTACGAGGGCATCCACCCCATCCGCGCCGAGGCGGCCAGGCAGTCGGCGCCCGTCATGCCCTCGAAGCGGCCGGAGCCGAGCGGCGAGGCCAGCGCGTCGGCCGGCAGGGTGTCGTACCGCCACTGGCCGGTGTGGAGGTAGAACCAGCCGGCGCCGATCATGTGCCGGGGCGGCCGGCCCCAGTCGGAGGCGCTCGCGAGGGTGGCCCAGCCGGTCACCGGGCGGCACTTCTCCTGGCCGACGTAGTGGCCCCAGCCGCCGCCGTTGCGGCCCTGGCAGCCGGTCAGCGTCAGCAGGGCGAGGAAGGCGCGGTAGATCGTCTCGGAGTGGAACCAGTGGTTGGTGCCCGCGCCCATCAGGATCATGCAGCGGCCGTGCGAACGCTCGGCGGTGTCCGCGAACTCCCGCGCCACCCGCGCCGCCTGCGCGGCCGGCACCGACGTGAGCGTCTCCTGCCAGGCGGGGGTGCCGGGCTGCGAGGCGTCCTCGTACGACTCCGGCCACTCGCCCGGCAGGCCGTCGCGCCCGACCCCGTACTGGGCGAGCAGCAGGTCGTACACGGTGGTGACGAGCCGGTCGCCCAGCCGCCGGACCGGGACGCCCCGCCGCAGCACCTCGCCCTCCTCGTCGAAGCGCGGCAGCACCACCTCGGCGGACTCGCCCTCCTCCAGGAGGGAGAGCCGGGGCCGCACGCCGTCGAGGTCGAGGTTCCAGTCGGGTTCGCCGCCGGTGCCCCAGCGGTGCCCGAGGGTGCCGTGGGGCACGACCGGCTCTCCGGTGGCGTCGTCGACGAGGACGGTCTTCCACTCGGCGTTCTCGACGTCCCGCCCGAGATCGGCGGCGGTGACGAACTTCCCCGGGACGAGACCCCGTTCGGTCTCCTGAAGGGTGATCAGGAACGGCAGGTCGGTGTAGGTCCGCACGTACTCCGCGAAGAACGGGGTCTCCCGCTCGACGAAGAACTCCTTCAGGACCACGTGCCCCATCGCCAGGGCCAGCGCCCCGTCCGTCCCGGGGTGCGGGTGCATCCACTCGTCGGCGAACTTGGTGTTGTCGGCGAAGTCGGGGGAGACCGTGACGACCTTCTGGCCCCGGTAGCGGGCCTCCGTCATCCAGTGGGCGTCCGGCGTGCGCGTCACCGGCACGTTCGACCCCCACATCAGCAGATAGGCCGCGTCCCACCAGTCCCCCGACTCCGGTACGTCCGTCTGGTCGCCGAAGACCTGCGGCGAGGCCACCGGAAGGTCCGCGTACCAGTCGTAGAAGGAGAGCATCGGCGCGCCGATCAGCGCGTGGAAGCGGGCGCCGGCCGCGTGCGAGGCCATCGACATCGCGGGGATCGGGGAGAAGCCGGCCACCCGGTCCGGGCCGTGCTCCTTGACGGTGTGGACGTGCGCGGCGGCGGCGATCTCCACCGCCTCCTCCCAACTCGCCCGCACCAGACCGCCCTTGCCCCGGGCCTGCTGGTAGGTGCGGCGGCGCACCGGGTCGCGCTGGATGTCCGCCCAGGCGAGCACCGGGTCCTTCAGCCGCTTCTTCGCCTCCCGGTACATCGCGAGGAGGGTGCCCCGGACCATGGGGTGGCGGACCCGGGTGGGGGAGTAGCTGTACCAGGAGAAGGAGGCGCCGCGGGGGCAGCCGCGGGGCTCGTACTCGGGCCGGTCGGGACCGACGGAGGGGTAGTCGGTGGCCTGGGTCTCCCAGGTGATGATCCCGTCCTTGACGTACACCTTCCACCGGCACGAGCCGGTGCAGTTGACCCCGTGGGTGGAGTACACGACCTTGTCGTGGCTCCAGCGGTCCCGGTAGAACGACTCGCCCTCGCGACCTCCGGTGCGGTGCACCGTCCGCAGGTCCTCGGAGACCTCGGAACGGGAGAAGAACCTTCCCGCTCGGAGGAGGATCTCGGCGGCGTCCGGCTGCTCCTGCTGCACGTCAGGCTCCTTCACGACGATGCGTTCAGCAGCCTGAGCCTAGGCCGGGCGAAGCAGGCGAAAGGGGGGCCATTGGTCCCGTACGGGGGTGACCAAATCCCGCATTTGTCCCGGGGGGCGGTGTGTGACGCTGGCCGGGTGAGCACTGTCCGACGGTGGATACCGAACCAGCACGGAGCCTGGGCCATGCTCGCCGTGCCCTACCTCGCGGGAGTCCTGACGGGCTCCCCGACCTGGCTCCAACTCCCGCTCTTCCTCGCGTGGTTGCTCGGCTACTGCGCCGTCTTCCACGCCGAGCAGTGGGTACGGCTCCGACGCGCCTCCCGCAACCCCCGGGCAGCCGCACGCCACCGGCGCCCCGCGCTGCTCTTCGCCTGCGCGACGACCGCCTTCGGCCTGCCCCTGCTGCTCGCCGAACCGTGGCTCGCGGCCGCCGCCGCGCTGATGGCGCCCTTCCTCGCGGTGAACGTGCTCTACGCCCGCCGCAACAGGGAACGGGCCCTGGTCAACGGGCTCGTGGCGGTCGTGCCCGCCTGCGGGATGCTGATCGTCGCGCTGCGCGCGGGCGGCGGCACGGTCGCCGAGGGCCTCGCCCCGGCGCTCGCCTGTCTGCTGTACTTCGCCGGCACCGTCCCGTACGTCAAGACGATGATCCGCGAGCGGAACTCGGAGGCCTACCGGCGGGGTTCGGTCGCCTACCACGCCGTGGCCCTGCTCGCGGCGGGCCTCCTCGGCCCCTGGCTCGCCGTCCCCTTCGCCCTCTACCTCGCCCGCGCCGCCCTGCTCCCCGGGCGCGGGCTCAGGGCGCCGGTCGTGGGCGCCGTCGAGGTCGGCTGCTCGCTGCTGCTCCTCGGCTTCCTCGTCGGCGTCCACGGCTGACGGCGGTCACAGCGACTCCCGCCTCGTCAGCCAGTTGAAGCAGATCCAGCCCGGCAGGACCGGCAGCCACAGGGTCAGCAGCCGGTAGAGGAGGACAGCCGGGGTGGCGACCTCGATCGGCAGGCCCACGGCGACGAGGCCGCCGATGAGCGCGCCCTCGACCGCGCCGACACCGCCGGGCGTCGGGGCGGCCGAGCCGAGCGCGTTGCCCGCGAGGAAGACCACGGCCACGCTCGCGTAGCTGATCGACGCGTGCCCGTGCCCGAAGGCGCGGATCGAGGCGTCCAGGCAGAAGACGAACGCGCCGGTGAGCAGCAGCATCCCGCCGATGCCCGTGACCAGCTTCATCGGCCGCTGGAGCACGTCCAGCATGCGCGGCACCACGCCCGCGAAGAGCGAGCGCAGCCGGGTGGAGACGAACTTCCGCATGAAGGGGATCGCCGTCACCACCAGGACCAGCACCGCGACCGTCAGCAGACCCGCGATCACCGTCCTCGACGGCGTGAACGACTGCGACTTCTCGGTGCCCGTCAGATAGCCGAAGGAGAGCAGCAGCACGATGTGCGCCCCGAGCCCGAAGAGCTGCGAGGCGCCGACGCTCGCCACCGCGAGCCCCGGACGCACGCCCGCGCGCTGGAGGAAGCGGGTGTTGAGGGCGACACCGCCGACCGCCGCCGGGGCGACGATCTTCACGAACGAACCGGCGACCTGCGCCACCACCGTCCGCCAGAACCCGACCCGCTCCGGCACGAAGCCGAGCAGGCTCATCGCCGCCGCCACGTAACTGATCGCGGAGAAGACCACGGCCGCCGCCACCCACCGCCAGTCCGCCTCGCTGACCGTGGACAGCGGCGTGCGGGTGATCTGCGACAGCAGGAAGTACGCGGCGACCGCGCCCGCGATCAGCGAGATGAGCGTGCGCGGCTTGATGCGCTCCAGCCGGACCGGCTCCACCGGCGCCTGCGGCCGGATCAGCAGCACCTGCCGGCGGATCTGGGCGAGCAGGTCCTCCTCGCGGGCCTCGTCGAGGGCCTCGTCGAGCGCCCGCTTCTCCGCCTTCTTGTCCGCCCGCTTCTCGGCCTTCTCGGCCTTGGGGTCGGTGCCCGGCGCCGGGAGCCCCGCGTGGGCGGCCGCCTTGGCCAGCTCCCGCTCCTTCTTCGCCTCCTCGGAGGCCGCGAGGACCGCGTCCCGCTCCCGCTGCGAGCGCTCCCGCGCCAGCCTGCGCAGGGTCGCGCGGGTCGACCGGCTCAGCGCGATCGGCTGGAGCAGCGGCAGACAGTCCGCCACCGCGTCCGGGCCCAGCACCTCCACGGCCGCCGCCACCGTCCGCTCCGCGCCGACCCGCAGACCCAGGGTCGTCAGGAACTGCGCGATGTCCATCCGCAGCACCAGATCGCCGGCCGCGATCTCGCCGCCGCGCAGATCCGTCAGGAACACCCTGCCGGAACGATCCACCAGGATCGCGTCCCCCGACAGCCTGCGGTGCGCGATCCGGCGCGACTGGAGCGCCTTCACCTGCCGCCACGCGCTGCGCACCAGCTCGTCGGTGATCTCGTCGTCGTCCAGCGAGTCCAGGCTCCGCCCGCCGATGTGCTCGTACACGAGCATCACCGCGTCGGGCCCCAGCTCGGAGGTGGCGATGAGCTTCGGCGCGTGCGCGCCGGCCGCGATCGCCGCGTACGCGAGCAGCGCCTCCTGTTCGAGCGCCTGCCGGAGCGAGACGATCGAACGGCGGGTCGTCACCGTCCGCAGGGTGATCCGCCGCCAGAGCCGGTAGAAGAAGCCGTGCGCCTGTTGCTCCCGGTCGACGACGGTGACGTCCAGCGGTGGCCCGTCCTCCAGGGTCACGATGTAGCGGCGGCCCCGGTCCCCGCTCTCGGCGGTCTCGGGCACCTCCTCCGCGCGCAGCGCCGTCACCGGCCGGAAGCCGACCCGGCGGAGCCCCGCGAGGAGGGTCTGGCCGGTCGGCCGGACGTTCGGCGAGCCGACCGCGTACAGGGTGCCGTACGCCACCGTCCAGCCGATGAGCACGGTGAGGATGATCGAGAAGGCGGTGGTGTAGCCGGCCACCAGCATGGTGAAGGCGTCGAGCAGCAGCACCGCCCAGAGCGAGAACCGCCAGCGCGGTCTGCGGGCCATGCCGACGGCCGTCATGTAGGCGATCACCGGGGCGAGGTAGTTGTGCACCGGGTCGGTCAGCCCGCCGCCGCTCGCCGGCTGGGTCAGCGCGTCCTGGATCGTGTCCGGCGCGGCCTTCGCCACCCACAGGTCGATCGCCAGCGTGACCCCGTGCGCGAGCACCGCCGCGAGGACGCCGTCCGCGATCCGCAGCCCGTCCCGTTTCACGAGGCGTTCGATGGCGAACGCCACCGGCAGCACCAGGATCGCGATCGACGAGACCAGACCGGCGATCCTGACGAAGACGTCGGAGGCGCCGACGGCCCCCTTGTTGATGTCCTGCTCCAGGCCGGACGTGGTGCCGTGGGCGAAGGCGGCGATGGCGAGGACGACGGCGATGGCGAGCGCCCCGGCCAGCAGGCGCATCAGGTCGGAGGGCCGGTGGACACGCGCGGCGAGCAGCGGCTCGTCGCCGGAGACCCGCTCGGGCATGTCGGGCCGAGCCTCACCGGGAGGCTGTGTGTCCTGACCCATCACCATGTCCGTCTCTGCGTGTACTTCCGCTACTTCTGCTACGTCTGCCTGCGTCTGCCGCTGTTGATCTCGTATCACCAGTCACCGCCCGGACGATGGTGGCACGAAGAGCCGCCCGGCGGAGGCATCAGGGCCATGTCGGTGGGGTGAGGCAGGATGAGACGGATGAGCCTGGAGGGACCCGTGGGACAGAGCGGAGCGAGCGGAGCGGAAGACTCCGGACCGGTGGGCGAGCTGCCCCCGTACGCCGAGGCGGTGCTCGACGCCGCCGACCGCATCCCGCCCGGGCGGGTGATGACCTACGGCGACGTCGCCGAATGGCTCGGTGAGGGCGGCCCCCGCCAAGTCGGCCGCGTGATGGCCCTCTACGGCGGCGGCGCCCCGTGGTGGCGGGTGGTCCGCGCCGACGGCACCCTGCTGCCCGGGCACGAACTGCGCGCCCTCGGCCACTACCGCGAGGAGGGCACCCCGCTCCGCGAACGCGGCCCTGCGGCGGAGGGGCACCTGCCGAGGATCGACATGCGCCGGGCCCGGTGGGACGGCGGCGAAGCGGAATGACCGGCCGAGGGCGCGCCGCGATCCCCGCGTGCGGGATCTCACACGCGCGCGTGGTGCCCACGTCGCGCCCGGGCCCCCGCCCGTCCGGTCCCGGAGACCGGGGCCCGCGGCCGCCCGGTTTCGCGTAACGTCGACGGGCACGCCGCCGACGGCGACGGATCCGGCGACGGATCCGGCAGAGGTGCGGACAGCGGTACGGGCCCCGGCACGCGCGCGTGCGCGGACCCGGCTCGCCGCCGCTCCCCGCGGCCCTCCGCGTACCTCCGTCGTCACCGGCACCGCCCGCACCACATCACCACAGACCAGGACCGGCCAACCACGTGAGCTCCTCCTCCACCACCCGGCCGACGCCGCCGCACCGGGGACAGCCGTACCCGGGCGCGGGCAGGCAGCGGACCCCCGGCGCGTACCGGCTGGTGCGCACGGCGCCGGCCCCGGTGGATCCCCCTCAGCTGGACGCAGCGCAGCGGGCGGTGGTTGAGCACGACCGGGGACCGCTCCTCGTCCTCGCCGGACCCGGCACCGGGAAGACGACGACGCTGGTGGAGGCCGTCGCGGCCCGCATGGAACGCGGCACCGACCCCGAGCGGATCCTCGTCCTCACCTTCAGCCGCAAGGCCGCCGTCGAACTCCGCGACCGGATGGCCACCCGGCTCGGCGGCCGCCGCCCGCCCCAGGCCACCACCTTCCACTCGTACTGCTACGCCCTCATCCGCGCCCACCAGGACGCCGAACTCTTCGCCGAACCCCTCCGGCTCCTCTCCGGACCCGAACAGGACCTCGCCGTCCGCGAACTCCTCGCCGGCCAGATCGACCTCGAACGGGCCGGGATCGGCGGCGTCCGCTGGCCGGACGAACTCCGCGCCTGCCTCACCACCCGGGGCTTCGCCGACGAGGTCCGCGCCGTCCTCGCCCGCTCCCGCGAGCTCGGCCTCGGCCCCGACGCGCTCCGCCGCTTCGCCGAACGCGTCGGCCGCCCCGACTGGAAGGCCGCCGCCGGCTTCCTCGCCGAGTACCTCGACGTCCTCGACCTCCAGGGCGTCCTCGACTACACCGAGCTGGTCCACCGGGCCGTCCTGCTCGCCGAGCGGACCGCCCTCCCCGGGTACGACGCCGTCTACGTCGACGAGTACCAGGACACCGACCCCGCGCAGGTCCGGCTCCTCACCGCGCTCACCGGCGGCGGCCGGAACACGGTCGTCGCCCTCGGCGACCCCGACCAGTCGATCTACGCCTTCCGCGGCGCCGACGTGAACGGCATCCTCGACTTCCCCGCCGCCTTCGGCGGAGCCCCCGTCCGCGTCCTCGGCACCTCCCGCCGCGCCGGCGCCGGACTCCTCGCCGCCACCCGCCAGCTGACCCGGCGGATGTCGCTGACCCGCCTTCCCGCGGCCGCGGTCCGCGCCCACCGCGAGCTGTCCCCGGTACGCGACGGAGGCCGGGCCGAGGCGTACACGTACCCCACCGCCTCCGCCGAAGCGGAGAACATCGCCGACCTCCTGCGCCGCGCCCACCTGGAGGACGGCGTCCCCTGGCACGACATGGCCGTCCTCACCCGGGCCGCCGCCCCCCTCCCGTCCCTCCGCCGGGCCCTCACCTCGGCGGGCGTCCCGGTGGAGACGGACACGGCGGACACCCCCCTGCGCCACGAACCGGCCGTGGCCCCCCTGCTGCTGGCGCTGAGAGCGGTGGCGGGCGCGGCCCCGCCCCAGCCCGCCGCACCGGCGGGCGCCGCCGCACCCGCGGGCACCGGCGAGCCCGCGGGCACCGGCGCGCCCGCAGCCGCCCCGGCGTCCGACCCCGCGCAGGGCGCGCCCGCGTCCGCGTCGAAGGACGTCGCACCGGCCGCGTCCGCGTCGAAGGACGTCGCACCCGCCGCGCCCGCAGCCGCCCCGCACGTGCCGGACGCGTCCGTACTCGTCGCGCCCACACCCGCGCCCGCGCCCGCGCCGGAGAGTGCCGCGGCCGGTGCCGGCTGGCTTCCGGTCGAGACCGCCCTCGAACTCCTCGCCTCCCCCCTCGGCGGTGTCGACCCCGCGGACCTGCGGAGACTCGGCCGTGCCCTCCGCGAAGAGCACCGCGCCGCGGGCGACAAGCTGCCGCCCCCCTCCGACGTCCTCCTCGCCCGCGCCCTCGCCGAACCCGAACGGCTCGCCGCCCACGACCCCGCCTACGCCCGCGGCGCCCAGCGCCTCGCCCGCCTCCTCCAGGAGGCCCGCACCCTCCTCGCCACCGGCGGCACCGCCGAGGAGGTCCTCTGGCAGCTCTGGAACGGCACGCCCTGGCCCGGCCGCCTGGAGCGCGCCGCCCTCCGCGGCGGCCCGGCCGGCCGCAACGCCGACCGGGACCTCGACGCCGTCTGCGCCCTCTTCGAGACCGCCGCCCGCGCCGAGGAACGGCTCGGCGGCCGTGGCGTGCTCAACTTCCTGGAGGAGCTCGACGCCCAGGACATCGCCGCCGACACCCTGACCCGCCGTCACACCCGCCCGGACGCGGTCCGGCTGATGACCGCCCACCGCTCCAAGGGCCTGGAGTGGGGGCTCGTCGTCGTCGCCGGCGTCCAGGAGGGCCTCTGGCCCGACCTGCGCCGCCGCGGCTCCCTCCTCGAAGCCGACCGCATCGGCCGCGACGGCCTCGCCGAACCGCTCACCGCCGGCGCCCTCCTCGCCGAGGAGCGCCGCCTCTTCTACGTGGCCGCCACCCGCGCCCGCGAACGGCTCGTCGTGACCGCCGTGAAGGCCCCCGCCGAGGACGGCGACCAGCCCTCCCGCTTCCTCGCCGAGCTGGGCACCGAACCGAAGGAGGTGCCCGGCCGGCCCCGCCGCCCGCTCGCCGTCTCCGCGCTCGTCGCCGAGCTGCGCGCCACCACCGTCGACCCGGACGCCTCGCCCGCGCTCCGTGACGCCGCCGCCCGCCGGCTCGCCGCCCTGGCCGCGCTCGCCGACGAGGACGGGCAGCCGATGGTCCCGGCCGCCCACCCGGACCGCTGGTGGGGCCTCCACGAGACCACCCGGAGCGAGGTGCCGCTCCGGGACCGCGACCGGCCCGTCGCGCTCTCGCCGAGCGCCCTGGAGAACCTCGCCGCCACCTGCTCCCTCCAGTGGTTCCTGGGCCGGGAGGTGAAGGCCGCCGAGCCCGCCTCCGCGGCCCAGGGCTTCGGCAACGTCGTCCACGTCCTCGCCGACGAGGTCGCCTCCGGCCGCACCCCCGCCGACCTGGACGTCCTCATGGCCCGCCTGGACACCGTCTGGGACGGGCTCGCCTTCGACGCCCCCTGGAAGTCCGCGCAGGAGAAGGAGCACGCGCGCGTGGCGCTGGAACGGTTCCTGCGCTGGCACGTCATGGACCGGGGCGGCCGCACCCCCGCCGCCTCCGAGCACGGCTTCGACGTCACCCTCGACGCGGGCGCGTACCAGGTCCGCATCCGCGGTTCCATGGACCGCGTCGAGACCGACGAGCAGGGACGGGCGTACGTCGTCGACTTCAAGACCGGCAAGTCCGCCCCGACCCGGGACGAGGTCGCCCACCACCCGCAGCTCGCCGTCTACCAGCTCGCCGTCCGCGAGGGCGCCCTGGACGAGGTCTTCGACGGCCGCCGCCCCGAACCCGGCGGCGCCGAACTCGTACAGCTGCGCCAGGCCGCCCCCAAGAAGGAGGGCGGCGACGCCCTGCCCAAGGTGCAGGCCCAGCGGCCGCCGGAGGGGGAGTGGATCGGCGAGCTGCTCGCCACCGCCGCCGGCCGGGTCCTGGACGAGCGCTTCACCCCGACCGCCGGACAGCACTGCGCGAACTGCTCCTTCCGCGCCGCGTGCAGCGCCCGCCCCGAGGGCCGCCAGGTCGTCGACTGACCGCCGGTCGGGCGGCGGCCGGGCGGCGAGTGACGGGAGTCACGTTTCCATCCGTGCATCCTTTGCCACCCCCGGATCGTCAATGTGTCGGCGGTACCGCATAAGGTCGCCGTCAAGAAAAGCTGTGAATCTTCGCTTTCGAACACGTCGAGAGCACCACCAAGCACGCTGGGAGTACGCGCATGAGGGCCAACCGGAAGCTCTGGGCCACCGCGGCGATCTGTCTGACTGTCGTCGTCGGTGTCACCGGCTGCGGCAAGGGCGACGACAAGGCCGCCGACCCCTTCGCGGGCCTCTCGGCCGACGACATCGCCAAGAAGGCCGTCGAGACGACCAAGGGCGCCACCTCCGTCCACATGCAGGGCTCCGGCAAGGAGGACGGCAAGGAGACGACCGTCGACGTCACCGTCGACGGCAAGGGCTCCTGCAAGGGCAGCATGTCCACGGCCGGCGAGGGCAAGGCCGAGATGGTCGGGACCGGTGGCGACCTCTACATCAAGGGCGACGACGCGTTCTGGACCGCCTCGACCGGCGGCGAGGACGCCTCCTCCGAGGGTCCCGACTTCGGCCAGCTGCTCCAGGGCCGCTGGATGAAGTCCCCGGCCGAGGCCGGCGACTCCAAGGACTCGGACGACTTCTGCGACCTGAAGACGATCTTCGCCGACATGGAGAAGGAGACCAAGACCACCGGTCTCACCCGCGGCGAGGACGCCGACGTGGACGGCGCCTCGGCCGTCGTCCTCACCGGCAAGGGCGACAAGGACGGCGAGTCCACCACGCTCTACGTGGCCCGTGACTCCGCCAAGCCGTACATCCTCCGCGTCGTCACCACCGGTGGCGACGACCCGGGCACGGTCACGCTCAAGGACTACGACAAGCCGGTCACCGTCGAGGCCCCGCCGGCCGACCAGGTCATGGACATGGAGCAGCTCATGAAGGAAGCCCTCAAGGGCTGACCTCCCGCCCTCCGGCCCCTCGGGGCCGAGTAGCGGCCACGCGCGCGTGGAGCGACCCTGGTGACAGGGTCCGGGGGGACGAGGAGGCTCGTATGCGGTCCCAGTCCAGCCACCGGAAGCTCCGCGCCGCGGCCGTCGTCTGCGCCGTCGCCGCCGTCGCGGTCCCCGCCCCGGCGGCGGCCTGGGCGGCGACGCGCGCCCCCGCCCGGGCCGTCACGGCCCCGACGCCGGATCCCTTCGACGGGCTCACCCCCGGCCAGATCGCCGACCGGGCCGTCGACGCCACCCGCTCCGCGGACTCCCTGCGCATGACCGGACGGGTCGTCTCCGAGGGGCAGGACCTCGACGTCGACTTCTCCGTCGACGACAAGGGCTCCTGCCAGGGCCGCATCGGCGTCGACGACGGCGAAGCCGAGCTCCGCCGGCTCGACGACATCACCTATATGAAGGGTGACGAGGCCTTCTGGCGGATCTCCATGACCTCCCAGGGGATCCCGGAGAACCAGATCGCCCCGGTCATCGAACTCGTCAAGGGCCGCTGGCTCAAGATCGCCCCGGGCCAGGCCGGCAGCGCCGACCTCGGCGAGATCTGCGACCTCGACTCGCTCCTCGACGACCTCGACCAGGACAAGGACGACCGCGCGGGTCTCCGGCGGGGCCCGGACCGCGAGGTCGACCACACGCCCGTGGCGACCCTCGTGAAGAAGGAGTCCGGCGAGACCACCACCGTCTCCGTCGCCCAGGAGGGCAAGCCGTACATCCGCCAGGTCGTCAGGACCGGTGGCGAGGAGCCCGGCTCGATGACCCTCTCCGAGTACGACCGCCCGGTGGACGTCACCGCCCCGCCGGCCGACGAGACCGTCGACCTCTCCCGACTCGACCCCGGCGTTCCCGCCTGACGGCGTTCCGGTCTGACGGCGTTCCGGTCTGACGGTGTTCCCGCCTGACGGAGCTCCCGCCTGACGGCGCTCCCGCCCGGCCCCACCCCGCCTGACCGAGCCCCCACCCCGCCCGGCCGCCCCCGCCGCGAACCGCACCCCCGCGCACTGTGAGGCGCGGGGGGAAACCGCAGGTGGGACGGGTGCGGGGCGGGAATGTCCGAGCGCCCGGCTAGCCTCTCCAAGGTGACCGCACGCATCACCGACCCCGAGCAGCTCAAGGAGCTCCTCGGCATCCCCTTCACGCCGGAGCAGACGGCCTGCATCACCGCGCCGCCCGCCCCGCAGGTCGTCGTGGCCGGAGCCGGCTCCGGCAAGACGACGGTGATGGCGGCCCGGGTCGTGTGGCTGGTCGGCACCGGACAGGTCGCCCCCGAGCAGGTCCTCGGCCTCACCTTCACCAACAAGGCCGCCGGCGAGCTCGCCGAGCGCGTCCGCACCGCCCTCGTCCGCGCCGGCGTCACCGACCCCGACCCGGTCGACCCGGAGAACCCCCCGGGCGAGCCCCGCATCTCCACGTACCACGCCTTCGCCGGGCAGCTCCTCACCGACCACGGCCTGCGCATCGGCCTCGAACCGACCTCCCGGCTCCTCGCCGACGCCACCCGCTACCAGCTCGCCGCGCGCGTGCTCCGCGAGGCCCCCGGCCCCTACCCCGCGCTCACCAAGTCCTTCCCGACCCTCGTCGAGAACCTGCTCGCGCTCGACGCCGAACTGGCCGAGCACCTCGTCGAGCCCGCCGAACTCCTCGCGTACGACTCCGAGCTGCTCACCGCCCTCGCCGGCGCCAGGCTCACCAACGACGACCTGCGCCGCCTCCCCGAGACGGCCGTCGCCCGCCGCGAGCTCACCGGGCTGGTCAGCCGCTACCGGGCCGCCAAGAGCTCCCGTGACCTCCTCGACTTCGGCGACCAGATCGCCCTCTCCGCGCGGCTCGCCACCACCCGGCCCGAGGTCGGCGCGATCCTCCGCGACGAGTTCCGGGTCGTCCTCCTCGACGAGTACCAGGACACCTCCGTCGCCCAGCGGCTCCTCCTCTCCGGCCTCTTCGGGCAGGGCACCGGCCACCCCGTCACCGCCGTCGGCGACCCCTGCCAGGCCATCTACGGCTGGCGCGGCGCCTCCGTCGCCAACCTCGACGACTTCCCCACCCACTTCCCGCACGCCGACGGAACCCCCGCGGGCCGCCGCTCCCTCTCCGAGAACCGGCGCAGCGGCGGCCGCCTCCTCGACCTCGCCAACGGCCTCGCGACCCCCCTGCGGGCGATGCACGAGGGCGTGGAGGCGCTGCGGCCCGCGCCGGGCGCCGAGGCCGACGGCACCGTCCGCATCGCCCTCCTCCCCACCCACGCGGAGGAGCTCGACTGGCTGGCCGACTCCCTCGCCCACCTCGTCCGCACCGGCCGCGAGCCCGGCTCCATGGCCGTCCTGTGCCGCACCGCCGGCGACTTCCCCGCGATCCAGGCGGCCCTCGTCGCCCGCGACGTCCCCGTCGAGGTCGTCGGCCTCTCCGGCCTGCTCCACCTCCCCGAGGTCGCCGACCTCGTCGCCGTCTGCGAGGTCCTCCAGGACCCCGGGGCCAACGCCTCCCTGGTCCGCCTCCTCACCGGCCCCCGCTGGCGCATCGGCCCCCGCGACCTCGCCCTCCTCGGCCGCCGCGCCCGCCTCCTCGTCCACCACGGCGGCGCCGACCCCGACCCCGGGCAGCGGCTCGCCGCCGCCGTCGAGGGCGTGGACCCCGCCGAGGTGACGTCCCTCGCCGACGCCCTCGACACCTTCCTCGACTCCGGCGGCCACCCCGACGACGGCCTGCCCTTCTCCGCCGAGGCCCGGGTCCGCTTCGCCCGCCTCGCCGCCGAACTGCGCTCCCTGCGCGCCTCCCTCGCCGACCCCCTCATGGACGTCCTCCACCGGGTCCTGTCCGTCACCGGCCTGGAGGTCGAGTTGTCGGCCTCCCCGCACGCGCTCGCCGCCCGCCGCCGCGAGACCCTCGGCAACTTCCTGGACGTCGCCGCCGGCTTCGCCTCCCTCGACGGCGAGGCGAGCCTCCTCGCCTTCCTCGGCTTCCTGCGCACCGCCGTCCAGTTCGAGAAGGGCCTCGACAACGCCCTGCCGGGCGGCGAGAACACCGTGAAGGTCCTCACCGCCCACAAGTCCAAGGGCCTGGAGTGGGACGTCGTCGCCGTCCCCGGCCTGGTCGCCGGCCAGTTCCCGTCCGCCCGCGCCCGCGAGTCCTGGACCTCCCAGCCCCAGGTCCTCCCGCACGCCCTGCGCGGCGACGCGGCGACCCTCCCGGACCTGGACGCCTGGGACGCCGCCGCCATGAAGTCCTTCAAGGCCGCGATGACGGAACACCAGCACACCGAGGAACTCCGCCTCGGCTACGTCACCTTCACCCGTCCCCGCACCCTCCTCCTGGCCTCCGCCCACTGGTGGGGCCCCTCCCAGAAGAAGCCCCGCGGCCCCTCGGCCTTCATGGCGGAGCTGTACGCCCACTGCGAGCAGGGCCACGGCGACATCGAGGCATGGGCGGACGAGCCGGAGAAGGACACCGGGAACCCCCTCCTGGCGGAGGCCGGCCAGGACCTCCCCTGGCCCCTGCCCCTGGACGAGGACGCGCTGAAGCGCCGCAGGCACGCGGCCGACGCCGTCCTGGCCCGACTGTGGGACCACGCCCCGCAGGGCGTGGGGGCGACCCCTCCGGGGGAGGGCGAGCACCACTCCCCGGACACGGCCCCCGCCCCCCGGGACCCGCACCCCGAGGACCTCTGGCTCCCGGACGACCCGGAGGAGGCCCCGCGGCGGCAGGACCCGCGGGAGGCGATCCCGCACCCCCGGGAGGCCCCCCTCACCCCGGAGGAGCTCCGCACCATCGCCTCCTGGGACAGGGACCTCACCGCCCTCACCGCGGAGCTCCACCGCACCCGCGCCACCACCAGGGACGTCCTCCTGCCCGCGTACCTCTCCGCCTCCCAGGTGATCCGCCTCGCCGAGGACCCGGACGCCTTCGCGCAGGAGCTGGCCAGGCCCATGCCCCAGCGGCCGCAGCCCGCGGCCCGCCGGGGCACCCGCTTCCACGCGTGGGTGGAGTCCCGCTTCGAGGAGCTGCCGCTGCCGTTCCTCGGCCCGGACGAGCTCCCCGGCGGCGAGGACTTCGCCGGCGAACCGGAGATCGTCGACGAGCGGGACCTGGAGGCCCTCAAGGAGGCCTTCGCACGCACCCCGTACGCCCACCGCGCCCCGTACCGGGTGGAGGTCCCCGTCCACCTCACCCTGGGCGGCCGGGTGGTCCGGGGCAGGATCGACGCCGTCTACCGGGACCCGGAATCGGGCACGTACGAGATCGTCGACTGGAAGACCAGCCGGCACCGCGCCGCCGACCCCCTCCAGCTGGCGCTGTACCGGCTCGCCTGGGCCGAGCAGCACGGCCTGGAGCCCGAGGAGGTGGCCGCCGCCTTCGTCTACGTACGGACGGGCGAGGTGGCCCGTCCGGCCCGGCTGCCCGGGCGGGCGGAGCTGGAGGCGATCCTGCTGGGCGGGGCACCCCCCGGCGCCGGATAGGCTCGGGGCCATGAGCGAGACCCCGGACAGCGTCGTCCACCCCGTACGCGCGTACATCGCACAGCACCGTGCCGCCTTCCTCGGCGACCTCGCCGAGTGGCTGCGCATCCCGTCGGTGTCGGCGCAGCCGGAGCGTGCCGGGGACGTGCGGCGCAGCGCCGACTGGCTCGCCGCGGCCCTGAAGGAGACGGGGTTCACCACGGTCGAGGTCTGGGAGACCGCGGGGGCACCGGCGGTCTTCGCCGAGTGGCCGTCCGCCGACCCGGACGCCCCGACGGTCCTGGTCTACGGCCACCACGACGTGCAGCCGGCGGCCCGCGAGGACGGCTGGCACACCGACCCCTTCGAGCCGACCGTCGTCGACGGGCGGATGTACGCGCGGGGGGCCGCCGACGACAAGGGCCAGGTGTTCTTCCACACCCTCGGGGTCCGCGCCCACCTCGCCGCGACCGGCCGCACGACGCCCGCCGTCCATCTGAAGCTGCTGGTGGAGGGTGAGGAGGAGTCCGGCTCGCCGCACTTCCGGGCGCTCGTCGAGGAGCACGCCGAGCGGCTCGCCGCCGATGCCGTGATCGTCTCCGACACCGGCATGTGGTCTGAGACGACCCCGACCGTCTGCACCGGCATGCGCGGGGTCGCCGACTGCGAGATCGACCTGTACGGCCCCGACCAGGACATCCACTCCGGTTCCTTCGGCGGCGCCGTGCCCAACCCGGCCACCGTCGCGGGCCGGATCGTCGCCGCCCTGCACGACGCCGACGAGCGGGTCGCGATCCCCGGCTTCTACGACGGGGTGGCCGAACTGACCGAGGCCGAGCGGCGGCTCGTCGCCGAGCTGCCCTTCGACGAGGCCGCCTGGCTGCGCACCGCCAGGTCGCACGGCACCCTCGGGGAGGCCGGCCACTCGACCCTGGAGCGGGTCTGGGCCCGCCCGACCGCCGAGGTCAACGGCATCGGCGGCGGCTACCAGGGCCCCGGCGGCAAGACGATCGTGCCCGCCTCCGCCCACCTCAAGCTGTCCTTCCGGCTCGTCGCCGGCCAGGACCCGGCCCGGATCGAGTCGCTGGTGCGGGAGTGGCTGGCCGCGCGCGTGCCCGCCGGGATCCGGTACGAGATCGTCTTCGGCGCCCCGACCCGCCCCTGCCTCACCCCGCTCGGCCACCCGGCCCTCACGGCGGTGGCCGGGGCGATGAGCCGGGCCTTCGACGGGGCCGCCGTCCGCTACACGCGCGAGGGCGGTTCGGGACCGGCCGCCGACCTCCAGGACGTCCTGGACGCGCCGGTGCTCTTCCTGGGCATCTCGGTCCCGTCCGACGGCTGGCACGCGCCGAACGAGAAGGTCGAGCTGGACCTCCTCATGAAGGGCGTCGAGACGACCGCGTACCTGTGGGGCGACCTTCCGGCCGCCCTGCGGACCGGCGAGCCCCGAGGCGCGGGGGCCGGACGCCGTAATGAATGACACCGATCCGGGGGAGTTGGAAGCACCTGTGAGCACCTTGAACGACGCGTTCGCGGACCACCCGATCTCGCTCACCGCCCCGAGTGGGATCGACCGCGCCGCCCACCACCGCCTCGACGAGGCGTGGCTGGCGGCCGCCTGGAGCCACCCGACCACCCGTGTCTTCGTGGTCTCCGGCGGCCAGGTGCTGATCGACGACCGGCCCGACGGCACCACCGAGCTCGTCATGACCCCGGCGTTCGAGGCGCCGATGACCGAGACCCACCGCTACTTCCTCGGCACCGACACCGAAGGGGTCTCCTACTTCGCGCTCCAGAAGGACTCGCTGCCGGGCCGCATGGACCAGTCGGCGCGTCCGGCGGGCCTGCGCGAGGCCGGTCTGCTCCTCTCGCCGCGCGACGCGGGCCTGATGACCCACGCGGTGGCCCTGGAGAACTGGCAGCGCCTGCACCGCTTCTGCTCCCGCTGCGGCGACCGCACGGTGATCGCGGCCGCCGGCCACGTGCGCCGCTGCCCGACCTGTGGCGCCGAGCACTACCCGCGGACCGACCCGGCCGTGATCATGCTGGTCACCGACGACCAGGACCGGGCGCTGCTCGGCCGCCAGGTGCACTGGCCCGAGGGCCGCTTCTCCACGCTCGCCGGCTTCGTCGAGCCGGGCGAGGCGATCGAGCAGGCGGTGGTCAGGGAGGTCTTCGAGGAGGCCGGCGTCACCATCGGCGAGGTCTCGTACGTGGCCAGCCAGCCGTGGCCCTTCCCGTCCAGCCTGATGCTGGGCTTCTTCGCCCGGGCCACCTCCCCGGAGATCGAGGTGGACGGCGAGGAGATCCACGAGGCCCGCTGGTTCTCCCGAGAGGACCTGGAGGCCGGCTTCGCCTCGGGCGAGATCCTGCCGCCGTACGGCATCTCGATCGCCTCCCGTCTGATCGAGCTCTGGTACGGCAAGCCGCTGCCGAAGCCCGGCGACGTGGCCTGAACGCCGAGGAGCCCCCGCCGGACCGGTCCGGCGGGGGCTCCTCGCTGTGCGCGGGTCAGGCGTCGAGCTTCTGCTTGACCTGGGCGAGCGACGGGTTCGTCAGCGTCGAACCGTCCGGGAAGAGGACGGTCGGGACGGTCTGGTTGCCGCCGTTGGCCTGCTCGACGAACGCGGCCGACGCGGGGTCCAGCTCGATGTTGATCTCGGTGTAGGCGATGCCCTCGCGGTCCATCTGGCCCTTCAGCCGGCGGCAGTAGCCGCACCACTCGGTGCTGTACATCGTCACGGTGCCCTGCATGGCCAGGCGCTCCTCTTGGGTCGGGGGTCGGTGCCGAAGGGAGAACGTACGCCACCGGGCCGGCCATTCCCGCACGCCGGGTGAGCTACGCCGCTTCCCGTCCCGCCCCGGCTCCCCCTGTCCGGTTCTCGTCCCTGCGCTCCCCGCCCCGTCCCGTCCTGGCCGGTCCGGTCCGGCGCCGTCCGCCCCGTCCCGCCCCCGTCCCGCCCCCGTCCCGTCCTGACCGGCCGGGACGATCATGCGACCGTACGACCACGGCCCCCGGCCTGTGGACGACGCGCCGCACCGGCCCGCCCGACCTGGCAGCATGGCGGAGTGACAGCAGCAACGCACTCCCCTCTCTTCCCGCGGGTCCCGGAGACCGCCGACGCGGTGCTCGACGGGCTCGACCCGGAGCAGCGCGAGGTCGCCCTGGCCCTGCACGGCCCGGTGTGCGTCCTCGCGGGCGCCGGCACGGGCAAGACGCGGGCGATCACCCACCGGATCGCCTACGGGGTGCGGGCCGGCGTGCTGGCGCCCGCGAGCGTGCTCGCCGTCACCTTCACCAACCGCGCCGCGGGCGAGATGCGCGGCCGGCTCCGGCAGCTCGGCGCGGGCGGGGTGCAGGCCCGCACCTTCCACTCGGCGGCCCTCCGGCAGCTCCAGTTCTTCTGGCCGAAAGCGATCGGTGGTCCGCTGCCCCGGCTCGTCGAGCGGAAGGTCCAGCTGGTCGCCGAGGCCGCCGCCCGCTGCCGGGTCCGGCTCGACCGGAACGAGCTGAGGGACGTCACCGCGGAGATCGAGTGGGCCAAGGTCACCCAGACCGTGCCCGCCGACTACCCGGCGGCCGTCGCCTGCTCCCGGCGGGACGCCCCCCGGGACCCGGCCGAGATCGGCCAGCTCTACGCGATGTACGAGCAGCTCAAGGGCGAGCGCTCGGTGATCGACTTCGAGGACGTGCTGCTGCTCACCGTCGGCATCCTCCAGGACCGCCACGACATCGCCGAGCAGATCCGAAGCCAGTACCAGCACTTCGTCGTCGACGAGTACCAGGACGTCTCCCCGCTCCAGCAGCGTCTCCTGGAGCTGTGGCTGGGGGAGCGGGACAGCCTCTGCGTGGTCGGCGACGCCAGCCAGACCATCTACTCCTTCACCGGCGCCACCCCCGACCACCTGCTGGACTTCCGCGTCCGCCACCCGCGCGCGACCGTGGTCAAGCTGATCCGCGACTACCGCTCCACCCCCCAGGTCGTCCACCTGGCCAACGGCCTGCTCAACCAGGCGAGCGGCCGGGCCGCCGACCACCGCCTGGAGCTGGTCTCCCAGCGCGGGACGGGCCCCGAGCCGGTCTACACCGAGTACGGCGACGAGCCCGCCGAGGCCGAGGGCACCGCCCGCCGGGTCCGCGACCTGATCGCGGCCGGCGTCCCGGCCGGCGAGATCGCCGTCCTCTACCGGATCAACGCCCAGTCGGAGGTCTACGAGCAGGCCCTCGCCGACGCCGGCGTCCCCTACCAGCTGCGCGGCGCCGAGCGCTTCTTCGAGCGCCAGGAGGTAAGGGAGGCGGGCGCGGCCCTGCGCGGCGCGGCCCGCTTCGGCGCCAACGACTCGCTCCTCGACGGCGCCGACGACCTCCCCGCCCAGGTGCGAGCGGTGCTTTCCGGCCAAGGCTGGTCCCGTGTGCCGCCGGCCGGCTCCGGCGCCGTCCGCGACCGGTGGGAGTCGCTCGCCGCGCTCGCCCGGCTCGCCGACGACTTCGCCGCCGCCCGCCCCGGCGCCACCCTCTCCGACCTCGTCGCCGAGCTGGACGAGCGGGCCGCGGCCCAGCACGCCCCCACCGTCCAGGGCGTCACCCTCGCCTCGCTGCACGCCGCCAAGGGCCTGGAGTGGGACGCCGTCTTCCTGGTCGGCCTCACCGACGGCATGCTGCCGATCACCTACGCCAAGACGGACGAGCAGATCGAGGAGGAGCGCCGGCTGCTGTACGTCGGCGTCACCCGCGCCCGCGTCCACCTGACGCTCTCCTGGGCGCTCTCCCGCTCCCCGGGCGGCCGCGCCTCCCGCGTCCCGAGCCGCTTCCTCAAGGGACTGCGCCCCGGCTCCGGCAGCCGGGCCGGCGGATACGGCGCGGCCGGCGGCATCGAGCGGGGCGCCTCGGGCGGCCCGCTCGGCGAGGGCGTCCGCCGCCGCCCGCGCGGCCCCGTCCGCTGCCGGGTCTGCGGCACCACCCTCACCGAGGCCGGCGCGATGAAGCTGCTCCGCTGCGAGGACTGCCCCTCCGACATGGACGAGGGCCTGTACGAGCGGCTGCGCGACTGGCGTGCCGTCCGGGCCGGCGAGCTCGGCCAGCCCGCCTATTGCGTCTTCACCGACAAGACGCTCATGGCGATCGCCGAGCGGGTCCCCGCCTCCGGCGGGGAGCTCGCCGTGATCGCCGGGGTCGGCGCCCGCAAGCTGGACCGCTTCGGAGCCGACGTCCTGGCCATCTGCGCAGGTGAGGACAGGGGTGAGGAAGGTGCGGCGGAGGCCGGGGACGACTGATCGAAACTCGTGGGAAAAATAGTTTGCGCCCGCCCCGTCAAGCCCCATAGGTTCTTAACCACGCAGCAGCGGCTTCAAAAGAAGCACTGCCTCGTGCTGTACTTGTCCAAATGAACATCGAGAGCCCGGCTCACCCCCGAGCTCTCCGAGACGCCGAGAGGAGGCGATTCCAGTGATCAGCAACATCAAGAGCAACACCGTCGTCAGCACCGCCAAAATGACCGATCGCTCGGTCGTCTCCGCCTGCTCGCTCGGCTTCTCCGCCTTTGCGCTTCTTGGCAGCGGTCTGCCCGTCACCGGTCTGTCCGGCCGCGGCATGTCCGTCATCGAGCGCGATGAGCGACCGACCAAGGCACGGGTGGCTGAAGAGACCAAGGCCGGAATCACGGCCTATGGCTTTGCGGCAGCCGGTGCCGGCAAGCAGCAGACGACGCAGCACCACACGATGTGGGCCTTCCGTGGGCTCGAACCCTGGAGTGATCCAGCCTGACCTGATCAGGCCGGCGCCTTCAGGGCCGCGGAACCCCACCCGGGATCCGCGGCCCTTCTGTTTGTCCCCGAACGGGGACGACGGAGCGAAGGGGCCTCGGGACAAGAAACCCGGTACCAGCCGAAGACCCGGCCGACCGGCCGGAACGACCAGACGAGGAAAGACACCCGTGCAACTCGAAGCGCACGCCCCGTCCGTACCGCCTTCCGAAACGATCCCCCCGTCCGGCCTCACGGAGGACCACGCCTTGACCCCCCTGACATCGCTCACCGCGCTCGACGACGCCATCGAGAACCTCGGCGTCCCGGTCCCCTGCCGGGCCTACGACCCGGAGGTCTTCTTCGCCGAGTCCCCGGCCGACGTCGAGTACGCCAAGTCCCTCTGCAAGACCTGCCCGCTGGTCGCGGCCTGTCTCGCCGGCGCCAAGGAGCGCCGTGAGCCCTGGGGTGTCTGGGGCGGCGAGCTCTTCGTCCAGGGCGTGGTCGTCGCCCGCAAGCGGCCCCGCGGCCGTCCGCGCAAGAACCCGGTCGCGGCATGACCGCCCTGACCTGGGAGGCACCCCACAAGGCCCCCAGGCGCACCGGAACGATCGACCATCCCCTCACGCACGATCCCCAGAAGCAGGCCCCGATGACCACGCCCGCCACCGAGCCCATCCGCTCCGCTACCCCCGACTTCTCCACCGCCGGCGCCCCCGCGTCGCGTCAGAACAGGACCCGTGACATGCAACTCATCCCAGAAGCCCTGGCCCGTGCCCATATGCACGAGCGCCGGCGTGAGGCCGACGCGGAACGTCAGGCCGCGCGCCTGATCGCCGCCCGGCGCATGCAGCGCCGCGCCGAGCGCGTCTCGCTGCGCGCCCGCCGCGCCCTCGCCATGGCCGTCATGAACTGAGCGCCCACGAGGCGCCCCCGCGGTGCGTTGCCCGGCCGCGACCGTCCCGCCGGGCTATCGTCCGAGAATGAACGAGCCCCGCGCCGCGGAGGAGCCCGTGGCCTGCGCACGCTGCGGCAGGACCGCCGACACCCTCCCGATCACCTGGACCTGCTCCGTCGAGAACGGCCGCCGCCAGTACTTCTGCGAGGACTGCGCCCGTGCCAACATCCGGGCCATCGAGGGCCGCCTCGACTCCTCCTGGTGGTGAGCGCCCGCCGCCCGCTAGGACGCCGCCTCGAAGCCGGGCAGCCAGGCGGTCAGCTCGTCCCGCAGCCGCACCGTCGCGTTCAGCTGGCACAGCACGCCGATCGTCGACAGCGTCACCCGGTGGATCAGCAGGTACGAGGGCGGCAGGTTCAGCTGCCGCCCCAGCTGGTGCGCGGGGGAGCGGGGGTCGGCGATCCGGGCCGCCTGCGTCCGCATCCAGCCCCGGGTGAAGACGAAGGACTCCGCCTCCGCCGGTTCGATGATCGGCAGCAGGTACTCCAGCACCTCCTCCGGGTCGAGGGCCACCGACTCCTTCACGAAGCCCTCCGACCGCAGCAGCGCGTACACCGGCTCGGCCTCGCCGGCCAGGGTCATCCGCAGACAGGTCCCGATCGTCTCCGGAAGCC
Source organism: Streptomyces sp. NPDC056503 (assembly GCF_042794995.1). Lineage (NCBI taxonomy): Bacteria > Bacillati > Actinomycetota > Actinomycetes > Kitasatosporales > Streptomycetaceae > Streptomyces > Streptomyces sp. NPDC056503. The sequence continues at coordinate 44,086 of NZ_JBHTST010000016.1, read as the reverse complement.
CGCCCGGCAGACGGTCCACCGTGCCGAAGTCGAGGACCCCGAGCCGCCACCCGGCCGGATCGTCCGATCCGTCGGCGGCCGGCAGCAGCCGGAAGTTCCCCGGGTGCGGATCGGCGTGCAGCAGTCCGGTCCGCGCCGGACCCGAGAAGAGGAACCGGGCGAGCAGCTGCCCCGCCCGGTCCCGCTGCTCCTGACCGCCTTCCGCGATCACCTCCGCGAGCGGGATCCCGTCCATCCACTCGGTCACCAGCACCTGCTCCGCCTGGTGCACCACCTCCGGCACCACCACGTCCGGATCGTCCGCGAAGACCTCGGCGTGCTCCCGCTGGGCCCGCGCCTCCAGGGCGTAGTCCAGCTCCTCGGACACCCGCTCGCGCAGCTCCGCGATGAGCGGCTTCACCTCGATGCCCGGCACCAGCGGCCCGAGCAGCCGGGCGAACCGGCCCAGCTGCGCCAGGTCCGACAACAGCGCCTCCCCGGCGCCCGGGTACTGCACCTTGACCGCGACCTCGCGCCCGTCGTGCCAGACGGCCCGGTGCACCTGCCCGATCGACGCGGCCGCCGCCGGCTTGTCCTCGAACTCCAGGAACAGCTCCCGCCACTGGGCCCCGAGCCGCTCCTCCAGGACCCCGTGCACCGTCCGCACCGGCATCGGCGGCGCCGCCTCCTGAAGCTTCGTCAGCGCCACCCGGTAGGGGCCGGCGATCTCCTCCGGCAGGGCCGACTCGAAGACCGAGAGCGCCTGGCCGAACTTCATGGCCCCGCCCTTGAGTTCGCCGAGCACCTTGAACAACTGCTCGGCCGTCCGCTCCTGGAGCTCGCGGGCGACGAACTCCGCCGACTTGCCCCCGATCCGTTTGCCCAGACCCCAGGTGGCCCGGCCCGCGAAGCCCAGCGGCAACGCGGCCAACTTGGCGGTCCGGGTGACCGCCTTCCGGGGAAGATCAGACATGCGCCCCTCCAATTCCCAGACTGCCGTGCCGCGCAGGGCTGCGCCCCGCCATTGTGGACCGAGCCTCCCCGGCGGCCGGGGCGCCCACCCCCACCCTGCCCCGAGCGGCCCCACAGGGACAGGCCGGGTGCGGGACCAGCCGCTCGGACCGCCACCCCAGCGACGGCATGGCAGCCTCCCACCGGGTCCCGGTGCTCGCCGGCAACTCCCCGTCCAGGAAGGCCAGCGCGTGCGCGGCGGCCAGCCCCGCCACCGCCGTCGCCAGCGCCACGTCACAGGCCGGCAGCGGATGCGGCGCCCCCGAACGCCACTGCGCGAGCAGCCGCGGCCAGGCCGGGTCCCGGTCCGTCGCCGTCTCCTGGAGGCACCGGGCGCACGCGGTCCCGCCGGGGAGCACCAGCGGCCCCACCACCCCCGTCGCCTCCAGCACCCCCGCGTACAGATGGGGCACCCCGGCCGCCATCCACGGCTCCGCCGCCACCGGGTCCGGCACCCGCACCCCGATCCCGTCCCGATCCGTCACCACCACGAGTGACACCGCGGCCCCGCCGTCCCCGTCACCCGTGGCCGTCCGCCGGCCCGCCCGCCGCGCCGCCACCGGACCGCGCGACCAGCGCCCCACCAGCCGCCGTGCCGCCGCCACCCGCCGCTCGCCGACCGCCTCGGCCGGCAGCCCGCCCGGCGCCGTCTCCCACGCTTCGACCCGGCCCCCGTCCACCACCTCCACCCCGCCGACGCCCGCCGCCGCGAGCAGCGCCGCCACCATCGCTCCCACCCGCCCGGCACCCCGCACCCGCACCCGCCGCTCCCGCCGGGCCGCGAGCGCCGCCAGCGCCCGCTCCGGCTCCGGGCACACCACCGACAGCGCGGCCAGGTCCGCCCGCAGCGGGTCGAGCGCCGTGTCCACCGCCCCGGCCGCGGGACCCGCCCGCCCCGGCCGACCGGCGGCGGCCTCCACGAGCAGCCCCACCGCCGCGAGCCGTCCCAGCAGGGCGTCGAGCCGCCCCTCCGGCAGCCCCAGCGCCGCCGCCTCCGCCCGCAGCAGCGCCGTCCCGCGCGTCCCGTCCATCAGTCCGAGCAGCCGGCCCGTCGCCGCGTCCACCGGATCCAGCACCACCGCGTGCGCCGGTGCCACCCCGTACTGCACACAGGTCAGACTCCGCCACGCCCGGCGCAGTGCCGGCTTCACCATCGGATGCATCCCCACCCCCGTCGCGCTCCGTGTTCTCTCCACGACCAGAGTGCCCACCGGCCCGGAACGGTGCCCGGAGTTGTCCACAGGCCCACTTGAAAGTCATATAGGTCATACGAAGGGGATTCCGTCGGGCCCGCCGGGTACGGTCGAGGACGTGCCAGTCGAGATCCGCAGGAGCGCCCGCCGCACCCGTTCCGTCTCCGCCTACCGCGAGGGGGACCGCACGATCGTCCTCATCCCGGCCCGGATGTCGGAGGCCGAGGAGCGCCGCTGGGTCGGGATGATGCTGGAGAAGCTCGACGCCAAGGACCGGGACAAGGAGCGCCGCGCCACCCGCGGCGACGCCGAACTCGCCGAGCGGGCCGCCCGTCTCTCCGAGCGCTACCTCGACGGCGGGGCCCGGCCCGACTCGGTCCGCTGGGTCACCAACCAGAACAGCCGCTGGGGCTCCTGCACCCCCGCCGAGGGAACCATCCGGCTCTCCCACCGCCTCCAGGGGATGCCCGAGTACGTCGTCGACTACGTCCTCCTGCACGAGCTCGCCCACCTCCTCGTCCCCGGCCACGGCCCCGGTTTCTGGCGGCTCCTGGAGGCGTACCCCCGCACCGAGCGGGCCCGGGGATACCTCGAAGGAGTGGTCGCCGCCGACCGCCTCCCGCACCCGCCGGGCGGGGAGCCCGGGCCCTGACGTCCTTTTTCCCGATTCGGTACCGGATCCGACCTCCCCTGTCTCAATGTCGGCCCCAGCGGTTAGCCTGGCGCGAGTCATTCGCCATCGGGATGGGGGACGGTCGTTACGCATGGCCAGGGAATTCCAACGCGGCCACAAGGCCAAGATCAGTGATCTGACCGCGGGCACCGATCTGTACGTGGGCGTGCAGATCTCGGCTCCCGGGCTCACCTTCGACATCAGCTGCTTCGGGCTCGACGCCGACGAGCGGCTGTCGGACGACCGGTACTTCGTCTTCTTCAACCAGCCGAAGTCGCCCGAGGAGTCCATCCAGCAGCTCGGGGCGCAGGCCGGGGACACCGAGTCCTTCCGTGTCACCCTCGACCGGATCCCCCCGCAGATCCACAAGCTCGCCTTCACCGCCACCATCGACGGCAACGGCCAGATGTCGCAGGTCGGCCCCGGCTGGATCCGGATCGTCGCCGGCGGCGAGGAGGTCGCCCGCTACGCCTTCACCGGAGCGGAGTTCTCCACCGAGCGCGCGGTCATGCTCGGCGACTTCTACCTGAAGGACGTGTGGCGCTTCGCCGCCGTCGGACAGGGCTTCGACGGCGGCCTGGAAGCGCTGCTGCGGAACTTCGGCGGAGAGGTCATGGAGGAGGAGCCGGCCGCCCAGCAGCCGGCCGCCCCCCAGCAGGCCGCCCCCGCCTTCGGCGCCCCCGCCCAGGCCGCGGCCCCGCCGGCCTTCGGCGCCCCCGCTGCCCCGGCCCCGGCCGCCCCTGCCCCCGGCTACGGCACCCCGCAGCCCGGATACGGCGCGCAGCCGCCCACCCCGCCCCCCGCCCCGCAGCCGGTGCACACCCAGCCCACCATGGTCGCGCCGCTCGCCCCCGCTCCCGTGCCGCCGCCGGCTCCGGCCCCCGGCCCGTACGGGCAGCCGCCGCAGGCCCCCTACGGGCAGATCCCGGGCCAGACCCCGCCGCACGGCGCCCCCTACGGGCAGCCGCCGCAGGCCCCGTACGGCCAGCAGCCCGGCTACGGCCAGCCCGCCCCCTACGGCCAGCAGCCCGGCATGCCCCCGGGGATGCCGCCCCAGGGCGTCCCGCAGGGCGCGCCCGCGACCGGCGCCGGGCTCGCCGCCGCGCTCGCCCCGTTCAAGGAGACCGCGACCGGCGCCCGCTGGACCCCGCAGAACCAGCAGCTCATGCGGGTCGACCTCAGCATGGGCGGCACTCCCGTCCTCGCCCGCCAGGGCTCCATGGTCATGTACCAGGGGAAGGTCGACTTCTCCTACAAGGGCGCCGGCTTCGCCGGCCGGATCGTGGGCAACGCCACCGGTCAGGAGATGCAGCTGATGCGCTGCACCGGCCGCGGCCAGGTCTTCCTCGCCGAGAACGGCGCGCACCTGCACCCGATCGAGCTCCAGGGCGACGCCATCTGCGTCTCCGCGGAGAACGTGCTGGCCTTCGACGAGTCCCTCCAGTACGAGGTCCGTCGCATCGAGGGCCACGGCATCCCCGGCGGGGCCCTGTTCACCATGCAGTTCCAGGGGACCGGCACCGTGATCGTCAAGACCCACGGCGTCCCCGTGGTCCTGCCCGTCACGCCGACGACCTTCGCCGACTGCAACGCGGTCGTCGCCTGGTCGGCCGCCTCGCAGGTCATCCTCTCCAGCCAGGTCCGGCTCCGGCGCAACGCCTACCCCGGCCACAGCGGGGAGACCGTGAACCTCCAGTTCCGGGGCGCCCCCGGCAACTTCATCGTCGTCCAGCCGTACGAGGTCTGAGGGAGCCCGACACCATGAACCAGCAGCTCGCGGGCTATGCCCCGACCCCCATCGCGGCCCGCATGGAGAACCACGGCCGCACCATGCTCAAGGTCGCCATGGCCACCGGCCAGGACCTCTACGCCCGGGCCGGCGCGATGGTCGCCTACGAGGGCTTCATCAGCTACGAGCCCAACCCGCCGGCCGTCCGCCAGGTCGCCAAGGAGTGGGCCACCGGCGAGGGCGCGCCGATCATGAAGTGCGCCGGCGACGGCCTGCTCTACCTCGCCGACTACGGCGCCGACGTGGTCGTGATCAACCTCCAGAACGACTCGATCTCGGTCAACGGCAGCAACCTCCTCGCCTTCGACACCCACCTGACGTGGGGCGTCGAGCGGGTCAAGGGCCTCGCCAAGTTCGCCGGCCAGGGCTTGTTCAACGTGGAGATCGCCGGCACCGGCTGGGTCGCGCTCACCTCGCGCGGCACCCCGATCGTCGTCGACTGCGGACGCGGCGAGGACGAGACCTACGTCGACCCCGACGCGCTCGTCGCCTGGTCGCCGGCGCTCAAGGTCAAGGGCAAGCGCAGCTTCAAGGCGTCCTCCCTCATCGGGCGGGGCAGCGGCGAGGCATACCAGATGGCCTTCTCGGGCCAGGGCATCGTCGTCGTACAGCCCAGCGAGGACAGCAGCGACCGGCTTCGGGTCCGGGGCTGAGGGGGAGCGAGAACACATCATGCAGAGCCCGCTTTTCAACCACGCCGAGCAGCAGAGCCAGGAGCGGTACGTCGTCCAGAACCCGCAGCTCCTGCGGGTCAGCCTCACCGGCCACGACGACGTCCTGGCCCGCAAGGGCGCCATGGTCGCCTACCAGGGCCTCGTCGACTTCGACGGCGAGTACCAGAGCAGCAGCCAGCGGCAGGCCCGCGCCCGCACCGGCGAGGGCCTCGACCTGATGCGCTGCTCCGGCCAGGGCACGGTCTACTTCGCCAACCTCGCCCAGTACGTCCACATCGTCGAGGTCGAGCAGGAGGGCCTCACCGTGGACAGCTCCTACGTGCTCGCTCTCGACACGACCCTCCACACCGAGGTCATCGCCGTCGACAGCCAGTACGGGGTCTCCGGCACCGGGAAGTACCAGCTCAACATCACCGGCCGCGGCAAGGTCGCCCTCATGACCTCCGGCCAGCCGCTGATGCTCCAGGTCACCCCGGACAAGTACGTGAGCGCCGACGCGGACGCGATCGTCGCCTGGTCCACCTCGCTGCGGGTCCAGATGCAGGCCCAGACGCACAACAGCAGCGTCCGCAGCCGCCGCGGCTCCACCGGCGAGGGCTGGGAGCTCAGCTTCCTCGGCCAGGGCTTCGCCCTCGTCCAGCCCAGCGAGGTCATGCCCCCGCAGAACGCGGTGATCGGGCAGGGCGCCGCCGCCCAGTTCGGCGTCGGCCAGCACGGCGCCCACGCCCAGAACCAGAACAACGCCTGGAACTGAGCGGGCGGACGGCGAAGGGCCCCCGGGAGACCGGGGGCCCTTCGCCGTCACCTCACAGCCGGGCCAGCGTGCCCTCCACGAGCCGCGCCACCGAGGTGTCCGCGACGGCGGCCACCTCGTCGTACGCGAACCACCTCAGGTCCAGCGACTCCTCGCTGATCCGCGCCACCCCGTCCGCCGGGGCCAGCGCCGCGTACTGCACGTCGAGGTGCCAGTGGCAGGGCGCCGGGATCGGATGCCGGTCGAGCCGCACCGGACCGCCGGGCAGCAGCGTCAGCCCCTCGATCCCCGACTCCTCGGTGGCCTCGCGCAGCGCCGCCGCCCCGAGCGTCGGATCGCCCTCCTCGCAGTGGCCGCCCATCTGGAGCCACATGCCGAGCTTCTTGTGCAGGGTGAGCAGCACCCGCCCGCGCGACGGGTCGATCACCAGCGCGCTGCCGGTGAGGTGACCCGCCCCGCACGGCTTGTACATCCCGTCGGGATGCGCCGCCAGATGCTCCAGGTAGAGCTCGCGGAGCTCCGGCTGGCCCTCGTACCCCTTCAGGACGAGGACCGCGTCGTCGTGCAGGCTCACTCCCCGGAACCGTCCTTGCCCGGCTCGTCCTCGCCCTGGTCCTTCCTGCCCTCGGCCGCCTCGCCGAGCAGCTTGTCCAGCTCGGAGAAGTCCAGGTGCTCGCGGTGGACGAAGCCGTCCGGGTCGTCGAGGTCGGTCGCCGTCGGCAGCATGTCGGGGTGCTCCCACAGCCCGTCGCGGCCGTCGACTCCCCGCGCGTCGGTGAGCGAGGCCCACAGCCGGGAGGCGTCCCGCAGTCGGCGCGGCCGCAGCTCCAGACCGATCAGGGTGGCGAAGGTCTGCTCGGCGGGACCACCGGTGGCCCGGCGCCGGCGCAGCGTCTCGCGGAGCGCGTCCGCCGAGGTCAGCCGGGTCCTGGCGGCCTCGTGGACCACCGCGTCCACCCAGCCCTCGACCAGCGCGAGCGCCGTCTCCAGCCGGGCCAGGGCCGCCTTCTGCTCGGGCGTGTCCTGCGGCTGGAACATGCCGGACTGGAGCGCCTCCTGAAGCTGCTCCGGGTGGGTCGGGTCGAGCTGGGAGACGGCCTCCTCCAGCTTCGAGGTGTCGACCTTGATCCCCCGCGCGTACGACTCGACGGCACCGAAGAGGTGCGCCCGCAGCCACGGCACGTGGGCGAAGAGACGCTGGTGGGCGGCCTCGCGCAGGGCCAGGTAGAGCCGCACCTCGTCGAAGGGGACGCTCAGGTCCTTGCCGAAGGCCTCCACGTTCAGCGGGAGCAGCGCGGCCCGGCCGGCCGGGCCGAGCGGCAGGCCGACGTCGGTCGAGCCGACGACCTCGCCCGCGAGCGCGCCGATGGCCTGCCCGATCTGCTGGCCGAACATGGCGCCGCCCATCGACCGCATCATGCCGATCAGCGGGCCGGCCATGGCCTGCATCTCCTGCGGCAGCACGTCGCCCATGGCGGTGCCGACGCGCTCGGCGACGGGGTCCACCAGCTCCTTCCACGCCGGGAGGGTCGCCTCGACCCACTCGGCGCGGCTCCACGCCACCGCCGTGTTCGCCCCGGAGGGCAGCGAGGTGACCTGGTCGAGCCAGAGGTCGGCGAGGCGGACCGCCTCCTCGACCGCGGACTTCTCGGCCGGGCCCACGCTGGCGTCCTTGACGCCGTCGGAGGTGCCCTGGGCGACCACCTGGCGGGCGATCTGCTTGGCCATGTCCCAGTTCACGGGACCGCCCTCGTAGCTCAGCATCTGTCCGAGCTGCTGGAAGGCCGCGCCCAGGTCCGTCGGGTTCATCGACCCGAACATCGCGGCGAACGGATTGTCCGCGCCGCCCTGGCCGCCGCCCATGCCGGGGAGACCGCCGAATCCGAACGGGTTGGCCCCGAACGGATTGCCGCCGCCCTGACCGCCGGACCCCTGGCCACCTCCGGCGGGGTCCTTCTTCTTGCCTTCGTCGCCGTCCTCCGGCTCCTCCGGCGGAAGGCCGAATCCGAATGGGGTGTCACTCACAGGTTTCCTCGGCTCCTAGGGCCGCCGGCTTCTGCCGGCGGCGACTGCCCGCTGCACAACACCAGCGTAGACATCCGGGTCGGATATGGGCTCAAGTCTCCGCCGGGCCGTGCCCTGCGGCAGGATGGACGCCACCTGGTACGTACGCGTCATCCCCGTACGTACTGAAGACAACCACTGGAGTCGGTCGGTGAGTTCCCCAGATCCGCAGGTTCGCGGAGCGCGAAACCACTCAACCCGGTCCGCCGCGCGCGGTCCCGTCGTCGCGGTCACCGGCGCCGCCACCGGTGTCGGCGCCCTGCTGACCAGGCGTCTCGCCGATTCGGACGAGGTCCGGCAGGTGATCGGCATCGACGAGCGGCGCGGCGAGGTCACGGAGGCGACCTGGCATGTCCTCGACGTGCGGGATCCGGCCATCGCGGAGAAGCTGCGCGGCGCCGACGTCGTCGTGCACCTCGCCGTCGACCTCGACCTGGAGACCGACCCCGCCGCCCGGACGGCCTACAACGTGCGCGGCACGCAGACCGTCCTCACGGCCGCCGCCGCGGCCGGCGTCCACCGGGTCGTCCTGTGCACCTCGACGATGGTCTACGGCGCGCTGCCCGACAACGACATCCCGCTCTCCGAGGACGCCGAGCTGCGGGCCACCGCCGAGGCCACCGGCGTCGGCGACCTCCTGGAGATCGAACGGCTCGGCCGCCGGGGCTCCCGCGCCCACCCCGGCCTCAACGTGACCGTGGTCCGCCCGGCCGTCCTCGTCGGCGGTACGGACACGGCGCTGACCCGCTACTTCGAGTCGCCCCGGCTGCTCGTCGTGGCCGGCTCCCGCCCCACCTGGCAGTTCTGCCACGTGGACGACCTGGTCAGCGCCCTGGAGTACGCGGCCCTGGAGAAGGTCGAAGGCGAGTTCGCGGTCGGCTGCGAGGGCTGGCTGGAGCAGGAGGAGGTCGAGGAGCTGTCGGGGATCCGCCGCATGGAGCTGCCCTCCGCGGTCGCCCTGGGCGCCGCGGCCCGGCTGCACCGGATCGGCCTCACCCCGTCCCCGGCCGGGGACCTCGCCTACACCATGCACCCCTGGGTGGTGAGCGTCGGCCGGCTCCACGACGCGGGCTGGCGGCCGAAGTGGACCAACGAGGAGGTCCTCGCGGCGCTCCTGGAGGAGGTCCAGGGCCGGCACACGGTCGCGGGCCGCCGGCTGGGCCGCAAGGACGCCACGGCGGCGGGCGCCGCGGGCGCCACGGTGGCCCTGCTGGGCACCGCGGCCCTGGTGCGGCAGATGAGGAAGCGGCGCGGCCTGTAGGACCCTCCTACGGAGGGTCCCGGTCCACCGGTCGAAAACGCTATTCCGGGATGTCGGAGGCGTGCGGCACCATGGACCGCATGACGACCACGCACGACCACCCCGGTGAGCAGGCCGCGGACGACCCGATCAAGCTGCTCGCGATCCGCGACACCCCGCTCTCGGTCGACGAGGTCTTCCGGGCCGTCGGCGAGGACGCGGCGGGTGGCACGACCCTCTTCGTCGGCACCGTGCGCAACCACGACGGCGGCGCCGACGTGGACGCGCTGGGCTACTCCTGCCACCCGAGCGCGGAGGCCGAGCTGCGCCGGGTCGCCGAGAAGGTCGTGGCGAACTACCCGGTCCGCGCCCTGGCGGCCGTGCACCGGGTCGGCGACCTCGTGGTGGGCGACCTGGCGGTCGTCGTCGCCGTCTCCTGCCCCCACCGCGGCGAGGCCTTCGAGGCCTGCCGCAAGCTGATCGACGACCTCAAGCACGAGGTCCCCATCTGGAAGCACCAGACCTTCTCGGACGGCACCGAGGAGTGGGTGGGGGCTTGCTGAGCCCGAGGGTCCCCCGGACGGATTCCGGGGGAGGGCGGGGGCTTCCTGAGCCTCCGTCCCGAGGCCGGGGGCTTGCCGAGCCTCCGTCCCGAGGGCGCAAGGCGGCGCGCCGACACGGTGTAGCCGAACGCCCGATTTGCGTAACCGGCCCCCAGGCCCGAGCGTTGGTGGCACAGATGAATAATCTGCTGATCAACTCACTGGGGATGGGAGGTCGGGATGGCAGCGCTGGCCTGGTTGCTGATTCCGCTTTTCGCAGTCGTCGGAGCGGCGATATGGGGAAGCTGGGTCCAGAGGAACAAGACCATAGGTGACGTGGCCGAGCTCGCCGGCTACGCCCGCTTCAGGGACGCCATGGAGCGTGCCCACCCCACCGCACCCGATTCCGCTCCGTTCCGGCCGGTGCCCGAGGCGGCTCCCGCGGAGTCCTGACAAGCCCTCGGCGGCGTCCCGTACGGACCGCCCCAGGGGTGCGCGCACAGGCGAGTCCCGTACTGTCGTTCCATGCCACGCCGCACCGCGACGATGCTCGCCTCCACCCTGGTCCTGATCTGCCTGCTGATCGCCGGCGTCCTGATCCCGGTGCCCTACGCGGAGATGAGCCCCGGCCCCACGGTCAACACGCTCGGCGAGGCTCGCGGCGAGCCGGTCCTCCAGATCACCGGTCGCAAGACCTACCCGACCGACGGCCACCTCAACATGACCACGGTCAGGGTCACCAGCGCGGACTACAAGATGAACGCCGTCGAGGCGGTCTACGGCTGGCTGACCCACGACAACGTGGTGGTGCCGCACGACACCCTCTACCCGGACGGGAAGACGGAGGAGGAGTCGAGCCAGGAGAACGCGGAGGAGTTCTCCCAGTCGCAGGAGAGCGCCAAGGTCGCCGCCCTCGACGAACTGGGCATCCCCTTCACCACCCGGGTCGTCGTCGCCTCCGTGGTCAAGGACTCCCCGGCCGAGGGCACCCTCCACGCCGGTGACGTCATCAAGGCCGTCGACGGCGTGAAGGTCACCAAGCCCGCCGACGTCGCCGCGCAGGTGACCCGGCGGAAGCCGGGCGAGAAGGTCGAGTTCACCATCGTCCCGGCGAAGGAGGCGGCCGCCGCCGAGAAGGCGCACAAGGAGGCCACCGTCACCCGGAAGGTGGCCATCACCACCGTGAAGTCCGAGGAGGGCGACCGGGCGATCGTCGGCATCCAGGCCGGCACCGACCACGTCTTCCCGTTCACCATCGACATCAAGCTGGCCGACGTCGGCGGCCCCAGCGCCGGTCTGATGTTCGCGCTCGGCATCGTCGACAAGCTGACCCCGGAGAGCCTCACCGGCGGCAGGTTCGTCGCGGGCACGGGCACCATCGACGACGACGGCAAGGTCGGCCCGATCGGCGGCATCCAGATGAAGCTGGTCGGCGCGCGGAACGCGGGCGCCGAGTACTTCCTCACCCCGGCCGACAACTGCGCCGGCGCGGCCGAGGACACGCCCGACGGGCTCACCCTCGTCAGGGTCGACACCATCGACGACGCCACGAAGTCGCTGGAGAAGCTCCGCAAGGGCGACACGGCGGGCCTCCCGAGCTGCTCGAAGGGCTGAGCCGGTACGGCGACGCGACCGGCTCAGCGCTCCGTACCGCTCAGCCCTCGAAGGTCGCCGCGAGCGCGTCGGCGAGTCCCGGCACCAGGTCGGGTCCGGTCAGCACCTCGTTCGGCGAGTCCTTCTCGCGCAGCCGGATCGCCGCCTCCCGGGCGCCGGTCCGCAGCACGGCCACCGTCATCCGGACCTCCTGGCGGTCCGGGTGGGCGGCGACCCACTTGTTCAGCCGGGCGCCGCTCAGGTCCTTCGGGACCTGGGCCTCGGCCGACGGCGGCAGCATCAGCCGCTCCACCGTCAGGGCGCAGCCGGCGACCGAGTCCGGCCAGGCGATGGTGCCGAGGAACTCGTCCAGCGGCTTGCCGGAGGGGATCTCCTCCTGCTCGATCGGGGTGTAGGCGGTGGCGTCCTCGCCGAGCTTCAGCGAGGGCGCCTGGGCGCGCAGCCGGGCGGTGTCGACCAGGGCGAAGAGGCGGGCGGGCCGGTCCCAGCCGAGACCCGAGGCGTACTCGTCGATCTCGAGCACCGCGCGGGTGAGGGGACTGGAGGCCATCGGCGGGCCCGAGGGGGAAAGGTTGGACATGACCAATATCCTGCCTCCTCTTCCCCCGGAGACGGGAACTAGGTAAAGCGTCAGTAAGTTGCACCAGTGGGCCCTACGATCGCGGGGCCCGCTTTCCGACGCATCAACACCGAGGGGCGCACGTTGGCTTTCCAGATGCCGGACCGTGGCGGAAGCCCGTCCGGGCCAAGGATCAGAGTCGGCCGGCCGTCCCGGCGGGCCCGCACCCTGCTGATGACACTGGGCGTGCTGGCCGTCCTGGCCATGGCGTTCGTGATGTTCGCCGGGTTCTGGACGGACTGGCTCTGGTACCGCTCGGTCCACTACTCGTCCGTGTTCACCACCACCCTGTGGACCAAGATCGGCCTGTTCGCCGTCTTCGGGCTGCTGATGGGGCTCGCCGTCGGCCTCAACATCTGGCTGGCGTACCGGCTGCGGCCGCCGCTGAGCGCGATGTCGCTGGAGCAGCAGAGCCTCGACCGGTACCGGATGGGCGTCGCCCCCTTCAAGAAGTGGGTGCTGCTCGCGATCACCGCCCTGGTGGGCCTGATCGCCGGCGCCTCCGCGTCCGGCCAGTGGCGCACCTGGCTCATGTGGGTCAACGGCGTGGACTTCGGTGAGAAGGACGTCCAGTTCGGCAAGGACGTCTCCTTCTACGCCTTCGACCTGCCCTGGTACCGCTTCCTGCTGGCCTTCGGCTTCGCCGCCGTGGTGCTCTCGCTGATCGCCGCGGCGATCACCCACTACCTGTACGGCGGGCTGCGGATCACCAGCCCCGGTGCCCGCGCCACCGCCGCCGCCACCGGCCACCTCTCGGTGCTGCTCGGCGTCTTCGTGGCGCTGAAGGCCGTGGCGTACTGGCTCGACCGGTACGGCCTCGCGGTGAAGTCCAGCGACTTCAAGGCCACCGGCAACTGGACGGGCCTGCGGTACGTCGACGCCAACGCCTATCTGCCGGCGAAGACGATCCTCTTCTGCATCGCCGTCATCTGCGCCGTGCTCTTCTTCGCCACGCTGTGGCGCCGCACCTGGCAGCTGCCGGTCATCGGCTTCGGCCTGATGGTGCTCTCCGCCGTCCTCATCGGCGGCCTGTACCCGGCGATCGTGCAGAAGTTCCAGGTCCAGCCGAACGAGCAGGCCAAGGAAGCCCCGTACATCCAGAACAACATCGACGCGACCCGCAAGGCGTACGCGATCGACGACACCAAGCTGGAGAACTACTCGGGCAAGTCGACGGTCAAGGCCAAGGACAAGCTGCGCTCGGACGCCGACACGGCGGCCGCCTACCGCGTCCTCGACCCGAACATCGTCTCGCCGACCTTCCAGCAGCTGGAGCAGAAGCGGAAGTACTACCAGTTCCCGACGACGCTCGACGTGGACCGCTACCAGGGCCAGGACGTCGTCATCGGTCTGCGCGAGCTCAACATCCGCGGCATCCCGAAGCGGAACTGGATCAACGACCACTTCACCTACACCCACGGCTACGGCGCCATCATGGCCCGCGGCACCCAGACCGACGCCAACGGCTCCCCGGTCTTCACCGAGTCGGGCCTGCCGACCACCGGTGACCTCGGGAAGTACCAGCAGAAGATCTACTACGGCGAGAAGACCGACCAGTACTCGATCGTGGGCGGCCCCCAGAAGGAGCTGGACTACGAGGAGAACGGCGAGAAGACCACCAGCTACGAGGGCAAGAGCGGCGTCAGCCTGGAGAACGCCTTCAACCGCGCGGCCTACGCGGTGGCCTTCAGCGAGCCGCAGATCCTCTACTCCGGAGCCATCGGCGACGGCTCGCGGATCCTGTACAACCGCACGCCCAAGCAGCGCGTCGAGGCCGTCGCCCCCTGGCTGACCATCGACGGCGACGCCTACCCGGCGGTCGTCGACGGCAAGATCCAGTGGATCGTCGACGCCTACACGACCACCAACGGCTACCCGTACGCCTCGCGGACCACGCTCGGCGACACCACCGCCGACTCGCTGACCGTCGGCAACCAGCAGCGCGCGGTCGTCGCCCAGCAGAACCAGGTCAACTACATCCGCAACTCGGTGAAGGCCACCGTCGACGCCTACGACGGCACGGTCACCCTCTACCAGTGGGACACCGAGGACCCGGTCCTGAAGACCTGGATGAAGGCCTTCCCCGACACGGTGAAGCCCAAGTCCGAGGTCAAGGGCGACCTCCTGGAGCACCTGCGCTACCCGCAGGACATGTTCAAGGTCCAGCGCGAGCTGCTGACCCGCTACCACGTCACCGACCCGGCCCAGTTCTACAGCGGCTCGGACGCCTGGCAGGTGCCGGACGACCCGACCAACAAGGACAACGTGGCCGTGCCGCCGTACTACCTGAGCATGAAGATGCCCGGGGACTCGGAGCAGCGCTTCTCGCTGACCACGACCTTCACCCCCAACGGGCGGCCCAACCTGGGCGGCTTCATGGCGGTCGACGCCGACGCCACCAGCAAGGAGTACGGCCGGCTGAGACTGCTGCGGGTCACCGAGGACGTGCCCGGACCGGCCCAGGTCCAGAGCAAGCTCAACGGTCTGCCCGACGTCGCCACCTTCGTCCGCGACATGAAGGGCGCCGACTCGGACATCCAGTACGGCAACCTGCTCACCGTGCCGCTCGACGGCGGCTTCCTCTACGTCGAGCCGGTCTACGCCCAGGGACGGAACGCGCTCTACCCGCTCCTGAAGAAGGTGGCGGTGTCGTACGTGGACGCCGACCAGCCGGACGGGGACACCACCAAGGACACCACGGTGTTCGAGAACAACCTCACGGACGCCCTCAACGCGGTCTTCGGGGTGGAGGGCACGACCCCGCCGACGACCCCGCCGGGCACCGAGCAGCCGCCGACCACCCCGCAGCCGCCGGCCTCGGCGGACGCGGCGCTGAAGGCGGCCATCGCCGACGCCCAGAAGGCGTACGACGAGGGCGAGGCGGCCCTCGCCAAGGGCGACTGGACGGCCTACGGCAAGGCCCAGGACGACCTCCAGGCCGCCCTGGAGCGGGCGGCCGAGGCGGGCGCCAAGATCCAGCCGCAGGGGGCGTCCGGCAGCTGACCTGCGAGGCTTCACCCCATGTCGTGATAGTGTTACTTCATCGACGCGGGGTGGAGCAGCTCGGTAGCTCGCTGGGCTCATAACCCAGAGGTCGCAGGTTCAAATCCTGTCCCCGCTACTGACACGAGGGCTCGGATCCATAAGGATCCGGGCCCTCGTCGCGTGTCGGGGTGACGGGGGGCACCGAAGAGCGGTACGGAAGGGGCGAGTTGAGGCGCTACGTGTTTGACTTGTCTCTCTGTGGGCATGTCGACAAAACGCTGAGGTGACCTCAAGGGCTGCGGTATACCGGGTGTGCGCGGGTTGCGGGTGGTGCGACGATGGTATTTATGGGGGACAGGGCAACTCTGTTGGAGACAGGGCGGTTTGTGCAGCGGCACGCCAGAAATGCCGCGGACGAGATCATCGAGGCCGTGCCGGCCGTCGATGCGGTCGTCGACACCACCTCCCTGAGCGGGACCGTCCCGGACGCCGGGCCGGAGACCGAGGCCGAGACCGAGGCCGAGGCCGAGGCCGAGGGCCGGCACCGCAGGGCCGCCGAGCGCGGTGACACCGACGCCATGAGCGCCCTCGGCGCCCTCCTGCTGCGCCGCGGCGACCTCGACGCCGCCGAGTCCTTCCTGCGCGCCGCCACCGCCGAGGGCGACCGTGCCGCCGCCAACAACCTCGGCGTCCTCCTGCACCAGCGCGGCTACCCCGACGAGGCCGCCGGCTGGTGGCGGGTCGCCGCCGTCGCCGGCTCCGCGCCGGCCGCGCACGCCCTGGGCCGCCACCACCGCGAGCGCGGCGACGAGCCCGCCGCCGAGTACTGGCTGCGCCAGGCCGCCGAGCAGGGCCACGCCCTGGGCGCCTACGCCCTCGCCGACCTGCTGGAGCACCGCAGCGACGTCGGCGCCGAGCGCTGGCTGCGCGCCGCCGCCGAGCAGGGCCACCGCGAGGCCGCGTACCGCCTCGCCCTCGCCCTGGAGCGGCGCGCCACCGAGACCCTCCGCGGTCCGCACGCCTACGGCCCCGCCGCCTCCGCGGGCCGCGTCGGCCACGCGTACGACACGGCCGGCCGCCTCCGCGCGGCCGACCCCCTCCGGACGGTCGAGCCCCCGCGGGCGGCCGAGCGCCCCGAGGCCGCCCCGCCCCGGACCGGGGACGGCGCCGCCGCCGGGCCGCTCGGCGAGGCCGAGCAGTGGTTCCGGCAGGCGGCCGCCCGGGGACACCGGCGGGCCGCGCTGCACCTCGGAGCCCTCCTGGAACAGCGCGGCGAGCTGAAGGAGGCCGGGCGCTGGTACCTCAGCTCCGCCAAGGAGGGCGAGGCCAAGGCCGCCTGCGCCCTCGGCTTCCTGCTGCGCGACGCCGGCGACGAGGAGAGCGCCGCCGTCTGGTGGCTGCGCGCCGCCCAGGACGGCGACGGCAACGCCGCCAACGCGCTGGGCGCCCTGCACGCGGCCCGCGGCGAGCAGCAGACCGCCGAGCGCTGGTACCGCGCCGCCATGGACGCAGGGGACGTCAACGGCGCCTACAACCTCGGCCTGCTCTGCGCCGCCCAGGACCGCCTCCCGCAGGCCGAGCAGTGGTACCGCCGCGCCGCCTACGCGGGCCACCGCGAGGCCGCCAACGCGCTCGCCGTGCTGCTTCTCCAGGCCGGCGACGCGGGCGGCGCCGAGCCGTGGTTCTCCAAGGCCGCCGAGGCCGGCTCCGTGGACGCCGCCTTCAACCTGGGCATCATCCACGCGGGCCGCGACGAGGACCGCTCCGCGCTCGCCTGGTACGAGCGGGCCGCCGCCGCCGGACACACCGAGGCCGCCCTCCAGGTCGGCATCGCCGCCCTGCGGGACGGCGACGAGCAGACCGCCGAGCGGCACCTGCGCTGCGCGGCGGGCGGCGGCAGCGCCGAGGCCGCCTTCCGTCTCGCCACGCTCCTCGACGCGCGTCGCCCCGACCCCGGCCCGGTGGTCCTCGGCGCCCCCGTGGACCAGAAGACCGAGTGCGAGGAGTGGTACGAGCGGGCCGCCCAGCAGGGCCACCGCCGCGCCCAGGTGCGGGTCGGCATGCTCGCCGCCGGCCGGGGCGACCTCGCCGGGGCCGCCCGCTGGTACCGGGAGGCCGCCGAGGCCGGCAGCCGCAACGGCGCCTTCAACCTGGGACTGCTCCTCGCCCGCGAGGGCAGCGAGCGCGAGGCCGCCCTCTGGTGGACCCGGGCGGCCCGGGCCGGGCACGGCCGCGCCGCGCTCCGGCTCGCGCTGCTCGCCGCCCGCCGGGGCGAGCTGTCCGAGGGGCGCAAGTGGTGCGCCCATGCCGTGGAGCTCGGTCCGGCCGAGGTCGCCGAGCGGGCGGCGCGGCTCAGCGAGGCGCTGCACCAGGAGCTCACCGCGTAGAACCGATTTGCTCCTGACCCAGGGGTCCCGTAAGGTTGGGTTCACCGACGCGGGGTGGAGCAGCTCGGTAGCTCGCTGGGCTCATAACCCAGAGGTCGCAGGTTCAAATCCTGTCCCCGCTACTCAGTAGCACGAAGGCCCGGATCGTATCCGTACGATCCGGGCCTTCGGCGTTCCCGGACACGGGTGCGCGGGCACGAAGAAGGCGCCCCCGAGGGGGCGCCCGTGGTCCGGCCCGGCTACGCCTTCGCCGCGCAGTTCGGGCAGAGGCCGCGGTAGGTGACCTCGACGTTCGAGATCGTGAAGCCGAAGCGCTCGGCGTCCGGCAGGTCCCGCAGCGGGTCGCCCGCCGGGTGGACGTCGCGGATCGCGCCGCAGCCGGCGCAGACCAGGTGCTGGTGCGGCCGGTGGGCGTTGGGGTCGTACCGCTTGGCGCGGCCGTCGGTGGCGACCTCGATGACCTCGCCGAGCGTGACCATCTCGCCCAGCGTGTTGTAGACGGTCGCGCGGGAGATCTCGGGCAGGCGCTCGACGGCGCGGGCGTGCACCTCGTCGGCGGTGAGATGCACGTGGTCGCCGTCGAGGACCTCGGCGACGACACGGCGCTGCGCGGTCATCCGCCAGCCACGTCCGCGCAGTCGTTCCAACAGGTCGCTCATGAGGGTCAGGGTAACAGCGGGGGGAATTCAATCGGCCACGCTGTGGGCCGGGAGCCAACAGCGGATGATGTCGCGGACCGAGACCATGCCGACCGGTCCCAGGTCGTCGAGGACGACGAGATGGCGGAAGCCGCCGCGGGTCATCGCCTCGGCCGCCTCCTCCAGGGTCCAGCCGGGGGCGGCGAAGACCACCTCGTGGGTGGTGTGGGAACCGGCCGTCTCGCGGTCGGGGTCCTCGCCCCGGCCGAGTGAGTTCAGGACGTCGCGCTCGGTGATGATGCCGAGCCCGGCGTCGCCGTCGAGGACGACGGCGGCGCCGACGCGGCGTGCCGACATCAGCCGGGCGGCCTGTCGGAGGGTGTGGGCGGGTCCGATGGTGAGGACCACCGTGCTCATGGCGTCACGGACGAGCATGGATGGAGCCACCTCCTCGGCGAACCGCCCATGAGGCGGTTCACAAATGCACAAGTGGGGCTCTCAGAGTTGCACCGGGGGAGGGGGCCGACAAGGGGGCGCGCGAGGCGCCCCCGGGGGGCGGGCGGGGGCGCGTTCAGGCGCCGGGCGTCCCCTCGGACCCCAGGCGGCCCAGGAGCGCCTTGTGCAGCAGGCCGTTGGAGGCCGCCGCGTTCCCGCTGTGCGGGCCGGGCCGCCCGTCCAGGCCGGTGTACGAGCCGCCGGCCTCCTGCACCACGATCGCCACCGCCGCCATGTCCCACAGCGACAGCTCCGGCTCCGCGCACAGGTCGACCGTGCCCTCGGCGACCATCATGTACGGCCAGAAGTCGCCGTACGCCCGGGTCCGCCAGCACGCGCGCGTGAGGTCCAGGAACGCGTCGAGTCTCCCCCGCTCCTCCCAGCCGCTCAGCGAGGAGTACGCGAACGAGGCGTCGGCCAGCGAGGCCACCTGGGACACCCCGATCCGGGTCCCCGCCTCCGGGCCGGTGCCCGTGAAGGCCCCCTGGCCCTTCGCCGCCCACCAGCGGCGGCCGAGCGCGGGCGCCGACACCACCCCGACCACGGGCTGGAAGCCGGTCTCGCCCTCCTCCATCAGCGCGATCAGGGTCGCCCACACCGGCACCCCGCGCACGTAGTTCTTGGTGCCGTCGATCGGGTCGATCACCCAGCGGCGCGGGCCGGTGCCCTCGACGCCGTACTCCTCGCCCAGGATCGCGTCCCCGGGCCGCTCCGTCTGGAGGCCCGCGCGGATCAGCTCCTCGGCGGCCCGGTCCGCCTCGCTCACCGGGGTCATGTCCGGCTTGGTCTCGACCTTGAGGTCGAGGGCCCGGAAGCGGGCCATGGTGGCCGCGTCGGCGGCATCCGCGAGGGTGTGGGCAAGACGCAGGTCATCGTGGTAATCGGCCATGCCCGGCACTCTAGCGCCGCCCGGACGCCGCCCGGTGAACCGTCTCGCCCGGCCCGGTGAACCCTCCGCTCCCTTGACAGCGCCCGCCGGCCTGCCGACGCTGGGGGACCATCATCCGGCCCGGAGGCGCCCATGCCGACCGCCCGCGAGGCCCTCCTCGACGCCGCTCTCGCCGCCCTGGCGCGGCACCCCTGGTCCGCCGTGCGGATGGCCGACCTCGCCGTCGCCGCCCGGGTCTCCCGGCAGACCCTCTACAACGAGTTCGGCAGCAAGGAGGGGATGGCCCGCGCCCTCGTCCGGCGCGAGGCCGACGCCTACCTCGACGGGGTCCGCCGACTCCTCGCCGCCTCCGGACCGCCCGCCTCCGGACCGGACGTTCCCGAGCCGCCCGCCTCCGGACCGTCCGCGCGCGCCCTCGCGGCCGTCGCCGAGTGGACCGTCGCCCGGGCCGGCGACCGGCCGATACTGCGCTCGCTGCTCACCGGCGCCTGGACCGAGGGCCTGCCCCGGCCCCGCCCGCCCCGGCCGGGCGCCCGCCCCGCGCCCGTACCGGCACAGCGGAGGGCGGACGCCGGACCGCCGGCGCCCGGGGAGCTGCTCGCCACGACGGCGCTCTGCGCGGGGGAGCGGTGGGCGGCCGGCTGCGAGGTGGCCCTGCGGCTGGCCGTCAGCCACGTGGTGGCCCCGGCGCTGCCGCCGGAGGGTCAGTGGGCGGAGCCGGACAGCTGGAGGCCGATGACCCCCGCGATGACGAGGCTGATCGAGACGATCTTGAGCGTGGAGACCACGTCCCCGAGGAAGACCATGCCGTAGATCGCGGTGCCGGCCGCCCCGATCCCCGTCCACACCGCGTACGCGGGGCCCACGTCGAGCTTCCGCAGGGCGAGCGTCAGCAGCCCGAAGCTGCCCAGGGCGAAACAGGCGAAGGCGATCGTCGGCCAGAGTCGGGTGAACCCGTGGGAGAGCTTCAGGCAGACCGCGAAGCCCGTCTCCAGGATCCCCGCGACCACAACCAGCAGCCACGCCATCGTTCCCGCCTCCCGACCGGTCGGATTCCTCGCACTTGTGCGGTTATGTCCATACCGGCCTGGGAGCGGGCGTAAACACCCCTGAGGAGGCGGTCAGTCGCCCTCGCGGCGCTCCCGGGTGGCGAGCAGCCGGCGCAGCGAGAAGAGCCGCGCCGGATCCGCGTGCCCCTCCGCCACCCAGGCGTCCAGGGCGCACTCGGGCTCGTCGTGGCTGCACGCGCGCGGACACTTCTCCGTGCCCGGCTCCAGGTCCGGGAAGGCGAGGATGACCCGCGCCGGATCGACGTGGTGCAGGCCGAAGGAGCGCACGCCCGGGGTGTCGATGACCCAGCCGTCGGCCGCGTCCAGCGGCAGCGCCAGCGCCGAGGTGGTGGTGTGCCGGCCGCGGCCGGTCACCGCGTTCACATGACCGGTGATCCGTCGCTTCTCCATCGGCACCAGCGCGTTCACCAGCGTCGTCTTCCCGACGCCGGAGTGACCGACGAAGGCGGTGACCCGCCCGTCCAGGTACGCGCGCACCCGGTCCGCGGCCCCGCCGTCGTACAGCTCCTCGCGGTTCACCACCACGTGCGGGATGTCGAGGGCGCCGTAGAGGTCCAGGAGCTGCTCCGGGGGCGCGAGGTCCGACTTCGTCATCACCAGGAAGGGCTCCAGGCCACCGTCGTACGCGGCCACCAGGCAGCGGTCGATCAGCCGGGGCCGCGGCTCCGGGTCGGCGAGCGCGGTGACGATCGCGAGCTGGTCGGCGTTGGCGACGACCACCCGCTCGTACGGGTCGTCGTCGTCGGCCGTGCGGCGCAGCACCGAGTCCCGCTCGCTGATCCGCACGATCCGCGCCAGGGTGTCCTTCTCGCCCGACAGGTCGCCCACCAGGGAGACCCGGTCGCCGACGACGGCCGCCTTGCGACCCAGTTCGCGCGCCTTCATCGCGATCACGGCCCGGTCCTCGACCAGGCAGGTGAGCCGGCCGCGGTCCACGGTGAGGACCATGCCCTCGACGGCGTCCTCGTGCTTGGGGCGGATGGAGGTCCGCGGCCGGGTGCCCTTGCGGTTGGGCCGCTGGCGGATGTCGTCCTCGTCGGTGTGCTTGCCGTAGCGCCGCATGGTTCAGACTCCGAGCATTTCGGTCCACATCCCCGGGAAGTCCGGCAAGGTCTTGGCCGTCGTCGCCACGTCCTCGATCTCCACGCCCTTCACGGCGAGGCCGATGATCGCGCCCGCGGTCGCCATCCGGTGGTCGTGGTACGTGTGGAAGACGCCGCCGTGGAGCGGGCGCGGGCGGATGTGGAGGCCGTCCTCGGTCTCGGTGACGTCGCCGCCGAGGCCGTTGATCTCCCGGGTGAGCGCCGCCAGCCGGTCGGTCTCGTGGAGCCGCAGGTGCGCCACCCCGCGCAGGGTGGAGGGGGAGTCGGCGAGGGCGGCGACGGCCGCGATGCCGGGGGTCAGCTCGCCGACCTCGCCCAGGTCGACGTCGATGCCGTGGATCCGGCCGGTGCCGGTGAAGGTGAGACCGGCGTCGGTGAGCTCGCAGGCGCCGCCCATCTCGGTGAAGATCCGGCGCAGCTCGTCGCCGGGCTGCGTGGTGCGGGCCGGCCAGTCGGGGACGGTCACCCGGCCGCCGGTGATCAGCGCCGCCGCCAGGAACGGCTGCGCGTTCGACAGGTCCGGCTCGACGACCAGGTCGCGGCCGCGCAGCGCCGAGGGGGCCACCCGCCACACGTCCGGCTCGCCGCCGTGCTCCGGCTCGTCGACCTTCGCGCCCACCGCGCGGAGCATGTCGACGGTCATCCGGATGTGCGGCATCGACGGCAGCCGGCCGCCGACGTGCCGGACCTCGACGCCCTGGTTGAAGCGGGCGCCGGAGAGCAGCAGGGCGCTGACGAACTGGGAGGAGGAGGAGGCGTCGATCTCCACGACCCCGCCCTCCAGGCCGCCGGCGCCGTGCACCGTCATCGGAAGGGCGCCGCGGCCCTCGTCGTCGATCCGGGCGCCGAGCGCGCGCAGCGCGTCGATCACCCCGTGCAGCGGGCGCTCGTGGGAGCGGGGGTCGCCGTCGAAGCGGACCGGGCCGTCGGCGAGCGCGGCGACCGGCGGCAGGAAGCGCATGACCGTGCCCGCGTTGCCGACGTCGACCGCCGCGGGGCCGCGCGGCGCGGCGGGGATGACCCGCCAGGCCTCGCCGCCCGGGCCGCCCGCGGCGGAGGAGCTGGACGACACCGTCTCCTCGATCCGCACGCCCAGGGTGCGCAGGCCCTCGGCCATCAGGAGGGTGTCGCGGGAGCGGAGCGGACGGCGCACCCAGCCGGGCTCGGCGGCGAGCGCGGCGAGCACCAGGGCGCGGTTGGTGACCGACTTCGAGCCCGGCACGGTCACGGTCGCGTCGACGGGGCCGCTCGCGTACGGGGCGGGCCACAGGTCCTGGCCGGCGGGGGCTGCGGAGTGCGACGGATCGGGGTGCGCGGGGGAAGCTGCGGTCATGCCCTCACTGTACGGGGGTGTCACAGGCCCAGAAGCCAGGTGGCGCCGCCGATCAGGCAGCAGAGGGACACCGTGTGGAAGAAGGCCAGCCACACCCCGGCGGGCACGTGGGTGAGCCGGGAGAGCTGGTCGGCGTCCGAGTCGGGAGCGCCGCCGTGCCGCCGCTTCGCCTGGAGCTCGAAGGCCGGTCGCACCCCGCCCAGGAGCAGGAACCACACCACCGCGTACGCGAAGACGGCCTGGACCTCCGGCGCGGCCAGCCACGACACCAGGACGAAGAGCGCGCCGGTGAGGACGACGGTGAGGACGCCGTACGCGTTGCGGACCATCACCAGCATCGCGAGGAGCAGTCCGGTCGCCACCCACAGCAGCACGGCGACCAGGCCCGCGCCGAGCAGCGCCGCCCCGCCGAGGCCCAGCAGGGGGGCCGCCGTGTAGCCGGCGGCCAGGGTGAGGACGACGCCGAGGCCGGTGGGCCGGCCCCGGGTGACGGTGAGGCCGCTGGTGTCCGAGTGGAGCCGGATGGCCTCCAGACGGCGGCCGGCGGCGAGCGCCACCAGGCCGTGGCCGCCCTCGTGGGCGATGGTGATCGCGTTCCGCGCGAGCAGCCAGAGACGGCGGGGCACGGTGACGGCGAGCGCGGCGACGCCGGTGGCGATCACCAGCCACTCGGCCGGGGCGGCCTGCGGGCTGAAGAGGTCCATCCTTCGGTCCGCTCCTCTCGGGCTCGGGGATCGTGGCAGTGTGGCACGTATGTGCGGACGTTTTGCGGCCGGGCGGCGGCCCGAGGACCTCGTCGACCTCTTCGGGATCGAGACGTGGGAGCCGACGGAGACCCTGGACCAGGACTGGAACGTGGCCCCCACCAAGGCGGTCCACGTGGTGCTCGAACGCCCTCTGAAAGACGCGGAGAGCCGGCGCCCGGTTCGCCAGCTGCGCGCCCTGAGGTGGGGACTGGTCCCGTCCTGGTCGAAGTCGTCCGAGGGCGCGGCCCGGATGATCAACGCCAGGGCCGAGACCCTGCACGAGAAGCCCTCCTTCAAACAGGCCTTCCGGTCCCGCCGCTGCATCCTTCCCGCCGACGGCTACTACGAGTGGGTGACCGGCGCGGACGAGCGCGACCTGGAGGTCGAGGGGAAGAGGAAGCGGCCCCGGAAGCAGCCCTACTTCGTGACCCCCGCCGACGGCTCGGTCATGGCCATGGCGGGCCTGTACGAGTTCTGGCGCGACCCCGCGCTGCCGCCCGAGCACCCGCACGCCTGGTGGGCCACCTGCTCGGTGGTCACCACCGAGGCGGAGACCGGCCCGCTCGGCGTGGCGCCCGCCGAGGGCCCCGGCTCGCTCGCCGAGATCCACCCCCGGATGCCGCTGATGCTCACCGAGGACCGCTGGGACGCCTGGCTGGACCCGGCCACCACCGGCCTCGACGAGCTGCGCGCCCTGCTCGCCCCGCCGCCGCCGGGCCTGATGCGGGCCTTCCCGGTCGCCACCGCCGTCAGCAACGTCCGCAACAACGGGCCCGAGCTGCTCGCCGAGCTGGCGGGACCGGAGCTCGGCACGCTGTTCTGACGGACGCCGGGGGCGCCCCCGGGACGGCAGGATGGGAAGGTGACGAAGATCGAGACCGTGTCCACCGACGCCGGTGAGGCGCGCATCACCTGGCACCCCGCCCCCGGGGCGCGCCGCGTCCTCGCCCTCGGCCACGGCGCCGGCGGCGGCATCGAGGCCCGTGACCTGGCCGCCCTCGCCGCCGCCCTGCCCGCCCGCGGCGTCACCGTCGCCCTGGTCGAGCAGCCCTGGCGGGTGGCGGGCAAGAAGGTCGCGCCCGCGCCGAAGACCCTCGACACCGGCTGGCGCGGCCTCTGGCCCGCCCTCGCGAAGCCCGGCCTTCCGGTGGTCGCGGGTGGCCGCAGCGCCGGCGCCCGGGTCGCCTGCCGCACCGGCGCGGAACTCGGCGCCGTCGCCGTCCTCGCCCTGAGCTTCCCGCTCCACCCGCCGGGCCGGCCGGAGAGCTCCCGGGCCGCCGAGATCCTCGGGACCGGCCTCCCCACCCTGGTCGTCCAGGGCGGCGGCGACCCCTTCGGGAAGCCGGCCGAGTTCCCGTCCGGAGGCACGTACCGGCTCGTCGGGATCGACCACGGCGACCACGGCTTCGCCGTCCCCAAACGTGCCCCGATCGACCAGGACGAGGCGGTCGCACGGATCGTCGGAGCCGTCGCCGACTGGCTCGCCGCACTGCGCTGAACCCCACCGGAGGCCCGGGAATGCCGGGGCCCGGCCTGCTGTTGTGGAGAGCGTCGGTGTGAGAAGCGAGAGAGGGAGTCCGTCGCATGGGTTCGACCATCTGCCCGGAGCGGGCCAGGTCCGCGGAGCTCGACTGGACCGTGCTGCCCGCCCCCAAGGCCGCCCCGATTCGGGCGGCGGGCGGAGCCGTTCCTCGTCTATCCTCCGAAACGAGCGGGTCCGGCACCGGCCCCGTCACCGCGCTGGAGGAGGTGGGTCCGGTCACTGGGACCGACACAGGGACCGACGACGGCCCCGAGGAGACGACCGAGGAGCGCAACGCGCGCTTCGAGCGGGACGCCCTCGGCTTCCTCGACCAGATGTACTCGGCCGCGCTGCGGATGACGCGCAACCCCGCGGACGCCGAGGACCTGGTGCAGGAGACCTACGCGAAGGCGTACGGCTCCTTCCACCAGTTCCGCGAGGGCACCAACCTGAAGGCGTGGATGTACCGCATCCTCACCAACACCTTCATCAACTCGTACCGCAAGAAGCAGCGTGAGCCCCAGCGCAGCGCCGCCGAGGAGATCGAGGACTGGCAGCTCGCCCGCGCCGAGTCGCACATGTCGACCGGTCTGCGCTCCGCCGAGTCGCAGGCGCTCGACCACCTCCCCGACTCGGACGTGAAGGAAGCGCTCCAGGCGATCCCCGAGGAGTTCCGCATCGCGGTCTACCTCGCCGATGTCGAGGGCTTTGCCTACAAGGAGATCGCCGACATCATGGGGACCCCCATCGGTACGGTGATGTCCCGCCTGCACCGGGGCCGCCGCCAGCTCCGCGGCATGCTCGAGGACTACGCCCGCGAGCGCGGCCTCGTCCCCGCCGGCGCCGGAGAGTCGTCCAAGGATCTGAAAGGCGCGGACTCATGAGCTGCGGAGACCCGCACGAGACGGACTGCTCGGAAGTCCTGGACCATCTCTACGAGTTCCTCGACCGGGAGATGCCCGACGGTGAGTGCACCAAGTTCGAGGTGCACTTCGAGGAGTGCTCGCCGTGCCTGGAGAAGTACGGCCTGGAGCAGGCGGTGAAGAAGCTCGTGAAGCGCTGCTGCGGCAGCGACGAGGTCCCCACCGACCTGCGCGCCAAGGTCATGGGCCGGATCGACCTGATCCGCGCCGGGCACCTGGTGCCCGAACAGGACGCCGTCGCCCCCGAGGCTACCGCGCCGCAGGCCCCCGCCACCCAGGAATGACCGGACGCGTGTGCGGGTCCTCCCCCGCGCGCCCGTCAGCTTGTATCACCCGATGGTAGGAATCGACGGCGGTCCGCCTTGAGCGGCCGCCGTCCTCGCTAGCGTGCACCGCGTGACGGTCGTGAAGCCCCTCCCGCGAACGGCCCGCGCGTACATCGTCTGCGCCGCCCTCGGCGCCGGAGCGTGCGCCCTGCCCGCGCTCCTCCCCCCGTCGCCCACCCCCTGGGCGACCGCCGGCCTCCTCGCCGCCCTGTACGCGCTCTGCGAGCTGCCCGCCCGCTGCCGCCTCCTCGGCCGCTCCCTCGGCGGCTCCGTCGCCATCGGCACCGGCTCCTTCTCCCCGGTGCTGCTCGCCGCCGCCCTGCTGCTGCCCCCGGCCGCCGCCGTGCTCACCGCCCTCCCCGGCGGCCTCCTGGCCCGCGTCGGGGAACCCCCCGCCCGCTGGCGCCGCACCTGGCGTGCCGCCGCCACCGCCCTCGCCGTCTGGGCCGCCGCCCACGCCGCGGGCGCCCTCGACGGACCCGCCGCCCACGCCACCGCGGAGTTCCCCCACGCGCTGCTCCCCGCCCTCGGCGCCGCCCTCGCCTTCTGCCTCGCGCTCACCGCCCTCGACGGGGGCATCCGCGCCACCGCCGACGGCCTCCCGCCGCGCGCCGCC
The DNA here is from genome assembly GCF_042794995.1 of Streptomyces sp. NPDC056503. Lineage (NCBI taxonomy): Bacteria > Bacillati > Actinomycetota > Actinomycetes > Kitasatosporales > Streptomycetaceae > Streptomyces > Streptomyces sp. NPDC056503. The sequence continues at coordinate 16,901 of NZ_JBHTST010000016.1, read as the reverse complement.
TGGCGCGGACTCCTCGGCCGCGCCCTCGCCCCCCACCTCGTCCACGGCCTGGCCGGACTCATGATGGCCGTCCTCTGGCGCAGCCCCCACGGCCCCGCCGCCGCCCTCCTCGTCCTGCTGCCCATGTACATCTCCTGCTGGGTCTTCGCCCAGTACCACCACGAGCGCGCCGCCCACCAGGCCACCATCCGGGCCCTCGTCCAGGCCGTCGACATCAAGGACAGCTACACCCGGGGCCACAGCGAACGCGTCGGCCGCGCCTCCGTCCTGATCGCCCGTGAGCTCGGCATGGACGGCGAGCGGCTCGACACCGTCCGCTTCGCCGGCATCCTCCACGACGTCGGCAAGCTCGGCGTCCCCACCCGCGTCCTGCGCAAGGACGGCCCGCTCACCCCCGAGGAGCGCCGGATCATCGAACTCCACCCCGAGTACGGCCACGAGATGATCCGCGGCATCGGCTTCCTCGGCGAGGCCCGCGACGCCGTCCTCCACCACCACGAGCGGATCGACGGCACCGGCTACCCCTACGGGCTGCGCGGCGAGGAGATCCCCGAATGCGCCCGGGTTGTCGCCGTCGCCGACGCCTTCGACGCCATGACCTCCACCCGCTCCTACAGCCGGGCCCGGCCCGTCGCCGCCGCCCTCGCCGAACTGGAGCGGTGCGCCGGCAGCCACTTCGACCCCCGGATGGTCGCCGCGCTCGCCCGCGCGCTCGCCCGACGCGGATGGCAGACCGCCGTCACCGCCGACGAACCCGGTACGCAGGTCCCCGTCCCCCGCGCCCCGGGGCCGCTCGCACCCCAGCCGAAGGAGCCCGCGTGAGACCGGGCGCGGTCACCGTCGGCGCCGTCCACGCCGCCGCCCTCCTCCTCGGCGCGGCCGGTCTCGCCTCCACCCTCTGGCACGGGATCGCCGAACCCGGCAACGCCCTCGCCTTCGGCGCCCTCATCGCGCTCGGCGAACTGGCCCGCTGGGGCGCCCACCCGGGGGAGCGCGAGCCCGCCCCGCTCGGCGCGGCCGCCGCCCTCGCCTACGCCCTGCTCGGCCACGCCGCCGGCACCGCCACCACCCACGGCGTCCTCCAGATCGTCGCCGTCGTCTGCGCCGGCGGCCTCGCCGGGATCGTGCCCCACATCGCCCGGGGCCGGGCCGGGAGCCGCGACCGGGGCCCGGGCCGCGACCACCTCGCCCGCAGGGTCCTCACCGTCGGCTTCGCCGCCCTCTGTTTCCAGCCGCTCTACAACGCGGGCGCCCTCACCGGCCACCTCGGCGCCGGCACCCCCTACGTCCTCTTCCTCCTCCTCGTCCTCGGCCTGACCGGCCTCTGCGACGCCGTCCTCGCCGCCCTGCTGCTGCGCGCCCGCACCGCGTACCCGTACGGTCCCCTCCTCCGCGACGAGCTGCGCGCCCTCCTCGGCATCGGCTCCGCCGTCTGCGCCACCGGCGTCGTCATGGCCCTCGGGGTCGCCGCCGCCGGACTCTGGGCGCTGCCCGTCCTCGCCGTGCCGCTGCTGCTCACCCAGGTCTCCTCCCGGCGGTACGCGGCCGTCCGCACCGTCAACCGGCAGACCATCGCCTCCCTCGCCCGGGCGACCGAGATCGCCGGGTGCACACCGCCGGGCCACGCCCGCCGGGTCGCCGCCCTCGCCACCGCCGTCGGCCGCGAGCTGGGCCTCGGCGGCGCCGAGCTGACCGTCCTGGAGTACGCCGCCCTCATGCACGACATCGGACAGCTCTCCCTCGTCGACCCCGTCGCCGGCGGTGCCACCGCGTCGCTGCCCGCGGAGCAGCAGCGCCGGATCGCCCTCCTCGGCGGCGAGGTGGTGCGGATGACCGGCGTCCCGGCGGCCGTCGCCCACGTGGTCGAGCGACAGGCCGACCCGTACCGCGAGCAGCCGCTGCCGGCCCGGATCGTCCGCACCGTGAACGCCTACGACGACCTCGCCGGCCAGGACGCGGGCGCCGCCCTGGAGGCCCTGGAGACGCTCAGGCTCGGCACCGCCCGGGACCACCATCCCGAGGTCGTGGCCTGCCTGGCCAGGGTCCTCGCCCGGGGCGGAACCCCTGGGGTGACCTCGGTCCCGACGGGGTAACCCATGGGTAATGAGCGCGCGTCCGACCCGGCATGGTTGGATGCGAACAAGAGGGTGAAGCGACCGGCAGGCGGGAATCGTGAGGATCTTCGGGAAGGTACGGCATCGGCCCTCCGCCTCGTGGCGGCAGGCCACCGACCGCGCGTTCACGCTGATCGGTGACGGACGGTACGAGGACGCGGGCGCGCTGCTCACCCGGGCGGCCGATCTGGAGCCCTGGCTCTCCGAGTCCTGGTTCAACCTGGCGCTGCTCCACAAGTTCCGGCACGACTGGGAGCAGGCCCGTGCCGCCGGACTGCGGGCCGTGGCCCTGCTCGACAAGGAGACCGGCGCCCCGGACTGGTGGAACGTCGGCATCGCCGCCACCGCCCTCCAGGACTGGCCGCTGGCCCGTCGCGCCTGGCAGGCATACGGACTGAAGGTCCCCGGCGCCTCCTCCGCCACCGGCGAGCCCGCCGGGATGGAGCTCGGCAGCGCCGCCGTGCGGCTCTCGCCGGAGGGCGAGGCCGAGGTCGTGTGGGGCCGCAGGCTCGACCCGGCCCGCATCGAGGTCCTCTCCATCCCGCTGCCGTCCTCCGGGCGGCGCTGGGGCGAGGTGGTCCTCCACGACGGCGTCCCGAACGGCGAGCGGACCACCACGGCGGGACCGTCGTACCCCGTCTTCGACGAGATCGAGCTGTGGGCCCCGTCGCCCGTCCCCACCTGGGTCGTCCTCCTGGAGGCCGCCACCGAGGCCGACCGGGACGCGCTGGAGCAGCTCGCCGCGGAGGCGGGCTTCGCCGCCGAGGACTGGTCCTCGTCGGTACGGCTGCTCTGCCGCGCCTGCTCGGAGTCGACCATGCCCAGCGCCGAGGGCGAGGGCGACCACGTCGACCCGCACGACCACAGCGAGCCCGGCCACCCCGGACCGCTCGGCCACCGCTCGCCCGGCGAGCTGTGGGTGCCCGAGCGCGAGTGCGGGATCGCCGCCCCGGCGGACCTGGTGCGCGGACTCCTCGACGGCTGGGTCGCCGACAGCCCGGACAGCCGCGAGTGGCGCGATCTCGAAGAGGTCTGCTGAGGCTTCCGTCCGGGCCCCGTAGGCTGTCCCCCGACGGAATCGGGTTTTCAGGAAGGCGCGGCGGCACATGGCGCAGCAGGAGTCGGGCGAGCAGATCTTCACGGGCTACGCCCTGGACGACGACGGCTACATCGTGGACACGGAGGAGTGCGAGGCGCGCGAGCTCGCCCACCGCGAGCGGGGCACCTCCCGTCCCATCACGGTCGTCGGCAACCCGGTGCTGCACCACGAGTGCGAGGACGTCACCGAGTTCGGTCCCGAACTGGCCGCCCTGGTCGACGACATGTTCGCCAGCCAGAAGACGGCCGAGGGCGTCGGCCTCGCCGCCAACCAGATCGGCGTCGGCCTCAAGGTCTTCGTCTACGACTGCCCCGACGACGAGGGCGTCCGCCACACCGGCCACGTGATCAACCCGGTGCTCCAGGAGCTGCCGGCCGACCGCCGCCACCTCGACGACTCCAACGAGGGCTGCCTCTCGGTCCCCACCGCCTACGCGGAGCTGGCCCGCCCCGACTTCGCCGAGGTCCACGGCCAGGACCTCCTGGGCAACCCCGTCAAGGTCCGCGGCACCGGCTACTTCGCCCGCTGCCTCCAGCACGAGACGGACCACCTCTACGGCTTCCTCTACATCGACAAGCTCTCCAAGCGCGACCGCAAGGACGCGCTGCGCCAGATGGAGGAGGGCACCCCGCGCTACCCGGTCGTCCCGAACGACTGACCGCGCGCCGGTACGCCGGAGGGCCCCGCACTCACCGAGTGCGGGGCCCTCCGGCGTATCCGTACGGCCTAGAAGTCCTCGTCCAGGTCGACCGTGCCCTCGACCGCCACCTGGTAGGCGGAGGGGCGGCGCTCGAAGAAGTTGGTGAGTTCCTGGACGCCCTGGAGCTCCATGAAGGAGAAGGGGTTCTCGGAGCCGAAGACCGGGGGGAAGCCGAGGCGGCCCAGGCGCTGGTCGGCGACGCACTGGAGGTACTCGCGCATCGACTCGGTGTTCATGCCGGGCAGGCCCTCGCCGCACAGGTCGCGGCCGAACTGGAGCTCCGCCTCGACGGCCTCCTTCAGCATGTCCGTGACCTGCTGCCGCAGCTCGTCGTCGAAGAGCTCCGGCTCCTCCTTGCGGACCGTGTCCACGACCTCGAAGGCGAAGTTCATGTGCATGGTCTCGTCGCGGAAGACCCAGTTGGTGCCGGTCGCCAGGCCGTGCAGCAGGCCGCGGGAGCGGAACCAGTACACGTAGGCGAAGGCGCCGTAGAAGAACAGGCCCTCGATGCAGGCGGCGAAGCAGATCAGGTTCAGCAGGAAGCGGCGGCGGTCGGCCGCCGTCTCCAGCCGCTCGATCTTCTCGACCGAGTCCATCCAGCGGAAGCAGAACTGCGCCTTCTCGCGGATCGAGGGGATGTTCTCGACCGCCGCGAAGGCGGCGGCGCGGTCGTCCGGGTCGGGCAGGTACGTGTCCAGGAGGGTCAGGTAGAACTGGACGTGCACCGCCTCCTCGAAGAGCTGCCGGCTCAGGTAGAGCCGCGCCTCGGGGGAGTTGATGTGCTTGTAGAGCGTCAGGACCAGGTTGTTCGCGACGATCGAGTCGCCCGTCGCGAAGAACGCGACCAGCCGGCCGATCATGTGCTGCTCGCCGGGGGTGAGCTTGGCCAGGTCGGCGACGTCCGAGTGGAGGTCGACCTCCTCCACCGTCCAGGTGTTCTTGATGGCGTCCCGGTAGCGCTCGTAGAAGTCCGGGTAGCGCATCGGACGCAGGGTCAGTTCGAAGCCCGGGTCGAGCAGGTTCTTGTTCTGGGCGGTCATTACTGGCAGGCCTCGCAGGACTCGGGGTTTTCGAGGGAGCAGGCGACCGCGTCGGGGTCGGCGACCTGCTGGACGGGGATCGGGGCGGCCGCCTGGGCCGCGCGGGCGATCCGCGTCGCCGGGCGCGAACGCAGGTAGTACGTCGTCTTCAGGCCCCGCTTCCAGGCGTACGCGTACATCGACGACAGCTTGCCGATGGTCGGCGTCTCCAGGAACAGGTTCAGGGACTGCGACTGGTCGAGGAAGGGGGTGCGGTCCGCCGCCATGTCGATGAGACCGCGCTGCGGGATCTCCCACGCCGTCCGGTACAGCTCGCGGACCTCGGCCGGCACCCAGGAGAAGCCCTGCACCGAGCCGTTGGACTCGCGCAGCGCCTCACGGGTCTGCGCGTCCCAGACGCCCAGCTGCTTCAGCTCGTCGACGAGGTACGAGTTGACCTGGAGGAACTCGCCGGAGAGCGTCTCGCGCTTGAAGAGGTTGGAGACCTGCGGCTCGATGCACTCGTAGACGCCCGCGATCGAGGCGATCGTCGCCGTCGGCGCGATGGCGAGGAGGAGGGAGTTGCGCAGGCCGGTGGTGGCGATCCGCTCGCGCAGCGCCGCCCAGCGCTCCGGCCAGTTCGGCTCGACGCCGTAGTGGTCGGGGTGGAGCACGCCCCGGGCGGTACGGGTCCGCTCCCAGGCCGGCAGCGGGCCGTTCCGCTCGGCGAGGTCGGCGGAGGCCTCGTACGCGGCGAGCATGATCCGCTCGGCGATCCGGGTGGACAGCGCGCGCGCCCCGGCGGAGTCGAAGGGCAGCCGCAGCTTGAAGAAGACGTCCTGGAGGCCCATCGCGCCCAGGCCCACCGGGCGCCACTCGGCGTTGGAGCGGCCGGCCTGCTCGGTCGGGTAGAAGTTGATGTCGACGACCCGGTCGAGGAAGGTGACGGCGGTGCGGACGGTCGCGTCGAGCCGCTCCCAGTCGATGTCCCCGTCGGCCACGAAGGCGCCGAGGTTCACCGAGCCGAGGTTGCAGACGGCCGTCTCGCCGTCGTTCGTGACCTCGATGATCTCGGTGCAGAGGTTGGAGGAGTGGACGACCGCGCCGGGCTCGGCGGTCTGGTTGGCCGTACGGTTCGAGGCGTCCTTGAAGGTCATCCAGCCGTTGCCGGTCTGCGCCAGGGTCCGCATCATCCGGCCGTACAGGTCGCGGGCCGGCATCGTCCGGCGGGCCAGGCCCTTCGCCTCGGCGGCGCGGTAGGCGGCGTCGAACTCCTCGCCCCACAGGTCGACCAGCTCGGGCACGTCGGCGGGGGAGAAGAGGGACCACTCGGCGTCCGCGTTCACCCGGCGCATGAACTCGTCCGGGATCCAGTGGGCGAGGTTCAGGTTGTGGGTGCGGCGGGCGTCCTCGCCGGTGTTGTCGCGGAGCTCCAGGAACTCCTCGATGTCCGCGTGCCAGGTCTCCAGGTAGACGGCCGCGGCGCCCTTGCGGCGGCCGCCCTGGTTCACGGCGGCGACCGAGGCGTCCAGCGTCTTCAGGAAGGGCACGATGCCGTTGGAGTGGCCGTTGGTGCCGCGGATCAGCGAACCGCGCGAGCGGATCCGGGAGTACGACAGGCCGATGCCGCCCGCGTGCTTCGACAGGCGCGCGACCTGGTGGTAGCGGTCGTAGATCGAGTCCAGCTCGTCCTGCGGGGAGTCCAGGAGGTAGCAGGAGGACATCTGCGGGTGGCGGGTGCCGGAGTTGAAGAGCGTGGGGGAGGAGGGCAGGTAGTCGAGCCGGCTCATCAGCCCGTACAGCGCCGCCACCTCGTCCAGGGCGCGGGTGCTGTCGTCCTCGGCGAGACCGGCGGCGACCCGGAGCATGAAGTGCTGCGGGGTCTCGATCACCTTGCGGGTGATCGGGTGGCGCAGCAGGTAGCGGGAGTAGAGGGTCCGCAGGCCGAAGTAGCCGAAGCGGTCGTCGGCGTCCGGGTCGACCAGCGCGTCCAGGCGGTCCGCGTGCAGGGCCACGAAGGCGGCGGTGCGGTCGGCGATCAGGCCCTCGCGGTGGCCGGTGGCGACGGAGGCGGAGAAGGCGACCGCGCCCTGCGAGACCGCCTCGTCGGCGATGGTGCGGGTGAGGAGCCGGGCGGCGAGCCGGGAGTAGGCGGGGTCCTCGGAGATGAGTCCGGCCGCGGCCTCGGTGGCCAGTTCGCGCAGCTCCGCCTCGTCCGAACCGGCGTGCCGGCCGCGCAGGGCGGCGGCGGCGACCCGGCCGGGGTCGGTGTCGGTGAGGTCGGCGGTGAGGTCGGTCAGGGTCCGCAGCAGTACGGTCCCGGGGCCGTCGCTCTCGATCGCGGCGGCCTCGGTGGCTGACGGACCCGCAGGCGCGATGGTCACGTGGGGGCTCTCCCTCGCTCGGCCCGGGGCCACGGCGGGGGGAGGGGCGGGCGAGGCATCCGTACGCGCGGAGGCGCCCGCGTCCACCGGCCCATTCCGCGAGGCCCGGACGTCGTCGGCACCCGGAACGGACGGACCGGGCGCACCGTCGGCAGGTCCTCGGACTCCCCTCGTGCGAAAGCGCACGAAGTACACCGTTGCGGGACAGTTCCGGATTCGCACCGGATTCCCCTGCGGCGACAGCGAGGACGAGCATACATGTGGGGGGCGCCGATCACGGCACCCCCCACATGTTGTGTCCCGTCGCTCAGGTGGCCAGGGAGAACGCCAGCAGCGGCGACAGCCCCGGCACCGGGCTCCAGTCCCGCTCGGGGATCCGGACGAAGCCGAGGCGTTCGTAGATCCGGTGGGCGGTCGTCATCCGGTCCTGGGTGGACAGCACCAGTCGCGCGCAGCCGTCGAGGGCCCGCGCCCGGTCGACACAGGCCCGTACGAGCGCCTCTCCGACGCCCCGGCCGCGCGCCGTGTGCGCGACCGCGAGGAGCCGGAACTCGGCCTCGCCGGGGCCGGCGATGTCCGCCCACTCCCCGCCGCCGGCCGTGAAGGTGACCGCGCCGAGCAGCGCCCCGCCGGCGTCCACGGCGACCAGCACCTCCGCCTCGACGGCCCGCCGGGCGACGTCCTTCATCACCGGCAGGTAGTCGTCGTCCTCCCCGAAGGTGAGGTGCCCGTCGTCGAGGTAGGCGCGGGCGGTGAGCTCGCCCACCTCCTCGTACTCCTCCGGCCGTACGGCCCTGATCGTGAAGTCCATGTCCGGCAGTCTGCCGTCCTCAGCCGCTCGCGCCCACCGAGTTGTCGGGCGCCCCGTCGCCGACCGGCGGCAGGTCGCCGCGCTCGACGGCCCCGCCCGGGCCGGTGGACTCCGGCAGAACGGCGTCGAGTTCGGCGTCGTCGGCGCGGTGGGCCCCGGCGGCGGCCTCCTTCAGCAGGCCGCGGGGGACGGTGAGCGGGGCGGCGACCTCGACGCGCAGCCCGCCCTCGTTGCGCAGGTACGCGTGCCGGTCGCCCTCGCGGCGGTACCAGCCGTCGCCCTCGGCCTCGCAGCCGTCGCCGCCGGCGGGCCCGGCGACGCACTCCTCGGCGCGGAACGGCCGGCGTTCGGCGCTGAGCGTGACGCTGTCGCCGTCCTTGCCCACGTACACGATCCGGAAGCCGTCCTCGCCGATGACGCCGGCGGACTGGAGCGCCGGCTCGTACCCCTCGGCCTCGGTGACGTAGACGTGCTCGACGCGCGTCTGGGCGTGCCGGGCGCGGGCCTCCAGGGCGGCGTGGTCGGGCGCCGGCGGGTCGGACGCCGTCACGGTGCCGCAGCCGGCGAGCACGGACAGGCCGGCGGCGAGCAGGAGCGGCGGCAGGGGAGCGGTCCGGGGGCGCATGGGGGCCTTTCGGTGGCGGGGACGCGGCAGGCCGCCCGGCCTGGAGCGGCGGGCGGCCTGCGGGCTGGTGCGGGACGGCTCAGTGGCCGGCGCCGACCTTCGGGAGGTCGGTGCGGACGCCCTTGTCACCGGCGTCGGCGGTGTAGTCCGACGGCGAGGTCTCGTCGACGCCCTCGGGGGCCTTGAGGGCCTTGAGGACGAAGGTGAGGACCACCGTGACCACGACGTTGAGCACGAAGGCGGTGAGACCGATGTAGCCGATCTCGCCGATGCCGGGGATCTCGGCGGACGAGCCGCCGAAGTGCTTCTGCTTCGGCGTCGACACGTTGTACGCGGCGATCGTGCCGTACACCATGCCGACGGCCCAGCCGGCGAGCAGCGCCCAGCGGTGGAACCAGCGGGTGAAGAGACCGCCGACCAGGGCCGGGAAGGTCTGGAGGATCCAGATGCCGCCGAGGAGCTGGAAGTTGATGGCGACCGTCTTGTCCATGGTGAGGACGAAGACGAGGGCGCCGACCTTCACCAGGAGGGAGACCAGCTTGGAGACCTTGGTCTCCTGCTCGGGGGTCGCCGTGGGCTTGATGAAGTCCTTGTAGATGTTCCGGGTGAAGAGGTTGGCCGCGGCGATCGACATGATCGCGGCCGGGACGAGCGCGCCGATGCCGATGGCGGCGAAGGCCACGCCCGCGAACCAGGCGGGGAACATGTCCTCGAAGAGCTGCGGGATGGCGAGCTGGCCGTTCTGGACCTTGATTCCGGCGGCGATCGCCATGAAGCCGAGGAGCGCGAGCAGGCCCAGCATCAGCGAGTACAGCGGCAGGATCGTGGTGTTGCGGCGGATGACCTCACGGCTCCTGGACGACAGGGTCGCCGTGATGGAGTGCGGGTACATGAAGAGCGCGAGCGCCGAGCCGAGGGCGAGCGTCGCGTACGTCCACTGCCCGGCCTCGCCCGGCACGAGCCCGCCGGCCTTGGCGGCGGTGAACTTCTCGTCGGCCGCGGCGAAGATCTCGCCGAAGCCGCCCAGCTTGATCGGGATGTAGATGATCGCCACCGCGATGACGATGTAGATCAGGGTGTCCTTGACGAAGGCGATGAGCGCGGGCGCGCGCAGCCCCGAGGAGTAGGTGTACGCGGCGAGCACACCGAAGGCGATGAGGAGCGGCAGGTCCTTGATGAACCAGTGGGTGGTCTCGCCGCCGCCGACGCCCAGCACGTCCAGGACGGCCTGGATGCCGACGAGCTGGAGCGCGATGTACGGCATGGTGGCGAGGATGCCGGTGACCGCCACCGCGAGCGACAGGCCCTTGGAGCCGAAGCGGCCGCGGACGAAGTCGGAGGTGGTGACGTAGCCGTGCTTGTGCGAGACCGACCAGAGGCGCGGCAGGAAGGTGAAGATCAGCGGGTAGACCAGGATGGTGTACGGGACGGCGAAGAAGCCGGCCGCGCCCGCCGCGTAGATGGCCGCCGGGACGGCGACGAAGGTGTACGCGGTGTAGAGGTCTCCGCCGAGCAGGAACCAGGTGACCCAGGTGCCGAACGAGCGGCCGCCCAGGCCCCATTCGTCGAGGCTGTTCTCATTCTCGGCCTTCCGCCAGTTCGCGGCGAGGAAGCCCATGACCGTGACGGCCAGGAAGAAGAACACGAACACGCAGAGCGCGACGACGTTGACGTCCTTCATCGCTCCTCACCACCCTCACGGACGCGGCGGGCGCGCTGGTCGCGCTGCCAGAGCATGTACGCGATGACGGTGAGCGCGGTCGAGACCAGCACCCACAGCATCTGGTACCAGTAGAAGAACGGGATGCCGGCGAGAAGGGGATCGACCTTCGCGTAGGACCCGACCCAGAGCATCGCCACGAACGGGGCGATGAGGCAGATCGCGATGACGATCCTGACCGGTGTGACGACCGGTTGTTTCCCGGTTCCGGATTCTGACATGGTGAAGAAGTCCCCTCGCTGATCACCGGCGTGTGCCGTGGAAATCTAAGGGACCGTCCAGCCCTTGGGAACCCTGGTCCGAATAACGGACCTGTATCGGGTGGATCCCGACGGCCGCCGGGAACTGGCTGAAAAAGAGGTACCCCGACACATCACACGGATGTGCCGGGGTAAAGGTTCAGATCGATTTTCAGCCGTTGGGCCGCTGGAGCCTCGCGACGAATTTGTAGCGGTCGCCGCGGTAGACCGAGCGCACCCATTCGACCGGCTCGCCCTGGGCGTCCAGCGAGTGACGGGAGAGCATCAGCATCGGCAGGCCGACGTCGGTGCCGAGCAGGCCCGCCTCGCGCGGGGTCGCGAGCGAGGTCTCGATGGTCTCCTCGGCCTCGGCGAGGTGCACGTCGTACACCTCGGCCAGGGCGGTGTAGAGAGAGGTGTACTTGACGAGCGAACGGCGCAGCGCGGGGAAGCGCTTGGCCGAAAGATGAGTGGTCTCGATCGCCATCGGCTCGCCGTTCGCCAGGCGGAGGCGCTCGATCCGGAGCACCCGGCCGCCGGCGGAGATGTCGAGCAGCCCGGCGAGGGTGTCGTCGGCCGTGACGTATCCGATGTCGAGGAGCTGCGAGGTGGGTTCGAGGCCCTGGGCGCGCATGTCCTCGGTGTACGAGGTGAGTTGCAGGGACTGGGAGACCTTCGGCTTCGCCACGAAGGTGCCCTTGCCCTGGATGCGCTCCAGCCGGCCCTCGACCACCAGCTCCTGGAGGGCCTGGCGCACGGTGGTGCGCGAGGTGTCGAATTCGGCCGCGAGCGTCCGCTCGGGCGGCACCGGGGTGCCGGGCGGAAGGGTCTCCGTCATGTCGAGGAGGTGCCTTTTCAGCCGGTAGTACTTGGGCACGCGCGCGGTGCGGGTCGCCGCCCCGCCCTCTGTCTCCGTGCTGCCCGCCTCCGTGGCCATGGCCTGCCTTCCCGACTGTGCTGCTGCCGTCACCGGCTCCTCCGTCTGTCGCGGCTCACATGGTGGCACGGACCGGTCACGGGTCGTCGGCCTCCCTCAGGTGTCGGTCCGATAACGGACGCGACTGCCCTTCTTATACACCCTTGACACCCCCAAAGGTCTAGGCCAAGCTCCGGGTACTGGTCTAAACCATTAAAGACCAGGTCCCAGCCCCACGAGCACTACCTGACGTATGTCTTCGCGCGGTGGGCAGGGGTTGCAGGCATCCCTGAGGAGGGTGGCGTGAAGCGCAAGCTCATCGCGGCGATCGGCGTCGCGGGCATGATGGTCTCTATCGCTGCGTGTGGTGGTTCCGACAGCGGTGACAAGAAGGACAAGGCCGAGGGCGGCAACAAGTCGCTCACCGTCTGGGTCATGGACGGTTCCGCTCCCAAGGAGTGGATCGACGGCGTCAACAAGGAGTTCGAGACCGCTCACCCCGGCGTCAAGGTCAACGTCGAGGTCCAGCAGTGGACCGACATCCAGACCAAGGTCACCACGGCGCTCTCCGAGGACACCCCGCCGGACGTTCTGGAGCTCGGCAACACCCAGACCACGGGTTACGCCGTCACCGGCGGTCTCGCCGACCTCTCCGGCGACAAGGAGAAGCTCGGCTACAACAACTGGAGCAAGGGCATGCTGCCCTCGGCCGAGCTGGACGGCAAGCTCTACGCCGCTCCGTGGTGGGCCGCCAGCCGCGTCGTGATCTACGACAAGGCCGCCTACAAGAAGGCCGGCGTCACCCCGCCGAAGACCCGCGACGAGTGGATCGACGGCCTGAAGAAGCTCAAGGCCGCCGACGCCAAGTCGCAGCCCATCTACCTCCCGGGCCAGAGCTGGTACGTCCTCGCCGGCTTCCTGTGGGACGAGGGCGGCGAGCTCGCGGTCAAGGACGGCGACAAGTGGAAGGGTGGCCTGGCCACCCCGCAGGCCGCCGCCGCCATGAACTTCTACAAGGAGCTGCAGTCCTTCTCGACCGCTCCGAAGGACAAGGACGAGGCCACCCCGCAGCAGTCCGTGGACGTCGTCCCCAAGGGGGGCGTCGCTTCCTGGATCGGTCTCGGCTGGGAGGCCGGCGGCGCGATCGCGGCCATCGAGAAGGCCGGCGCGAAGGCCGACTTCGGCTACTTCCCGATCCCGGGCAAGACGGCCGACAAGCCGGGCTCCGTCTTCTTCGGCGGCTCGAACCTCGCCGTCTCCGAGCGCTCCAAGAACCAGGAGCTCGCGAAGGAGTGGCTGGCCTTCGTCACCAACAAGAAGCAGCTCCAGTCGTACGGCACCGCCAACAAGGGCGGCATCATCCCCGTCGACACCTCCGCGCAGGTCACCCCTGAGGCCGGCTCCTTCGCCGAGGCCATGGTCAAGGTCGCCGAGGTCGGTCGCATCACCCCGATCACCGGTGGCTGGGCGAACGTCGAGACCGAGCCCAACCCGATCAAGGGCTACATGACCAAGGTCCTGAAGGGCGAGGACCCGCAGAAGGCCGGCGAAGAGGCCGACAAGGTCATCGCCGAGCGCATCAACCAGCAGTAATCCCACCCCGGTGGCGTGGCCGGCTTCCCCCCCGGCCACGCCACCTGGGCGTTGCAGTGATTGCGGCCCGCTCCCCCGGGCCGCGCCCCGGTGGGCGCGGGAGCCCCAGAACCGCGAGGAAGAAGACCATGACCGTGGACTCCCAGGGGACGGCGACCGCCGGTTCCCAGGACGCGCCCGGGAGGGCGGCAGGGAAGTCGCAGACTCCGCCACCCCCTTCCGGTGCGAAGGAAGCCCCTCAGCCCTCGCGCGGCAGACGTTCGCTGCCTGGTGGGCTACTGCCGTACCTGCTCGTCACACCCGCCCTGCTGTCCATGGCGGTGTTGCTGCTCTACCCCCTGATCAGCAACCTGATCCTCTCCTTCCAGTCGGTCAACCGGCGTGAGCTCATCCGCCGCGAGACGCCCTGGATCGGCTTCGACAACTACACGGAGCTGCTGGGCAACTCGGAGTTCTGGACCGTCGTCCTCCGCTCGGTCGCCTTCACCGCCGCCAACGTGGCACTGATCATGGCGATCGGCACCGGCATCGGCCTGCTCCTCAACCGCCTCGGCAAGAAGATGCGCCTCGTGCTCTCCCTGGCGCTCGCCTTCGCCTGGGCCATGCCGATCGTCGCCTCCGTCACGGTCTTCCAGTGGCTCTTCGACGAGCAGTTCGGCGTCGCCAACTGGCTGATGCGCACGCTCGGCTTCTCCGGCTACGACCAGCACAACTGGTTCGAGACCGGCTTCTCCACCTTCGTGATCATCACGGCCCTGGTCGTCTGGGGCTCCGTCCCCTTCGTCGCCCTCAACATGTACGCCGGCCTCACCACCGTGGGCACCGAGCTCTACGAGGCGGCCCGCATGGACGGCGCGAACGGCTGGCGGACCTTCTGGTCCGTCGTCTTCCCGAACCTCAAGCCCTTCTTCATGATCACCACCTTCCTGGAGATCATCTGGGTCTTCAAGGCGTTCACCCAGGTCTACGCCATGAACCAGGGCGGCCCCGACCGCGCCACCGAGACCCTCCCCGTCTTCGCGTACATCGAAGGCATGAGCCAGCAGCACTACGGCGTCGCGGCGGCCATCTCGATCCTCACCATCGTGATGCTCCTCGTGGCCATGTCCTTCTACTTCCGCCTGATCCTGAAGCAGGAGGACGAGCAGTGAGCACCACCGCACAGACCCCCCAGGCGCCGGCTCCGCAGAAGCTGCGCACCCGCAAGCCGCTGACCGTCGGCGCCGTGGCGAAGAACGCCGCCGCCGTCGTCCTGGCCGTGATCTTCGTCTTCCCGGTCTACTGGATGTTCTCGTCCTCGCTGAAGCCGCAGAGCGAGATCCTCTCCAAGGACCCGGTCTTCTTCTTCACGCCGACCTTCGAGAACTACTCGACGGCCACCGGCGTCGACCTCTTCTGGACGTACGTCACCAACAGCCTCATCGTCACGGTGGGTGCCGTCCTCCTGGCCCTGCTCGTGGCCCTCGCCGCGAGCTTCGCGATCGCCCGCATGAAGTTCAAGGGCCGCAAGGGCATCGTCCTCATCGTGATGATGGCCCAGATGGCCCCCTGGGAGGTCATGGTCATCGCGATGTACATGATCGCCCGCGACAACGACATGCTGAACAGCATCCCGCTGCTCACCGCGATCTACTTCGTGATGGTCCTGCCCTTCACCATCTGGACCCTGCGCGGCTTCATCGCCGCCGTCCCGGTCGAGCTGGAGGAGGCCGCCCAGATCGACGGCTGCACCCGCGGCCAGGCCTTCCGCAAGGTCATCTTCCCGCTGCTCGCCCCGGGCCTGATGTCCACCTCGCTCTTCGGCTTCATCACGGCCTGGAACGAGTTCGCCATGGTCCTCGTGCTCAACAAGGACAAGACGAACCAGACCCTGACGCTCTGGCTCACCCAGTTCCAGACCGCGTTCGGCGACGACTGGGGCGCCACCATGGCCGCCTCCACGCTCTTCGCCCTGCCCGTGCTCATCGTGTTCCTCTTCCTCCAGCGCAAGGCCGTCGGCGGCATGACCGCCGGCGCGGTGAAGGGATAACGGCGCCCCATGACCACACTCGTACACGGCTCGGACACCCTGACCCGTGACGCGCTCACGGTGCTCCAGCCCGGCTTCGTCGGCACCACCGCCCCCGACTGGCTGCTCCGCCGGATCGGGGAGGGCCTCTCGTCCGTCGGCCTCTTCGGCCGGAACGTCGCGAGCCCCGAACAGCTCGCCCGCCTCACCGCCCAGCTCCGTGCCGAGCGGGAGGACGTCCTCGTCGCCATCGACGAGGAGGGCGGCGACGTCACCCGCCTGGAGGTCAACGAGGGCTCGTCCTTCCCGGGCAACTACGCCCTGGGCCGGGTCGACGACGTCGAGCTGACCCGGGCCGTCGCCCGCGAGCTCGGCCGCCGGCTCATCGCCTGCGGCATCGACCTCAACTGGGCCCCCTCGGCCGACGTGAACTCCAACGCCGAGAACCCGGTCATCGGCGTCCGCTCCTTCGGACCGGACCCGGACCTGGTCGCCCGGCACACCGTGGCGTACGTCGACGGCCTCCAGGCCGTCGGGGTCGCGGCCTGCACCAAGCACTTCCCCGGACACGGCGACACCAACGTCGACTCGCACGACGCGCTGCCCCGGATCGATGTGGACCTCGCCACACTGCACGCCCGTGAGCTGGTGCCTTTCCGCGCGGCCATCGCCGCGGGTACCAAAGCAGTCATGAGCGCGCATATCCTGCTCTCCGCGCTCGACACCGAACGTCCGGCCACCCTGAGCCCGCAGATCCTCACCGGTCTGCTCCGCCAGGAGCTGGGCTTCGACGGTCTGATCGTCACCGACGGCATGGAGATGCAGGCCGTCGCGGCGACGTACGGCATCGAGCGCGGATCCGTCCTCGCCATCGCCGCGGGCGCCGACGCCATCTGCGTCGGCGGCGGGCTGTGCGACGAGGACACCGTACTGCGGCTGCGCGACGCGCTGGTCTCCGCGGTGCGGACCGGTGAACTGCCCGAGGAGCGGCTGGCCGACGCCGCGGCGCGCGTGCGCGCCCTGGCGGCCTGGACCCAGGCGCACCGGGCGAGGGGGGCTGGGTCGGTGCCGGGCGCGGCAGTGCAGGAGGGGACCGCGCCCGGTGCCGACATCGGACTCGTGGCGGCCCGCCGGGCCCTGCGGATCACCAAGGGCGGCGGCCTCTACACCCCGGTGTCGAGCGCTCCCTTCGTCGCCTCCTTCACCCCGGTCGCCAACTTCGCGGTCGGCGACGAGACCCCGTGGGGCGTCGCCGCCGAGCTGGACCGGCTGCTGCCGGGCACCGGGGCCGGCTCCTTCGGCGCCGAGGACACGGTCGACTCCGTGCTCGCGGCGGCGGGGGAGCGGCGGATCGTCGCGGTCGTCCGCGACCTCCACCGGCACCCGTGGATGACCGCGGCGCTGGACGGCCTGGTGGCCTCCCGCCCGGACACCGTGGTCGTCGAGATGGGGCTCAACGAGGCGGAGCCGCGCGGTGCCCTGCACATCGCCACGCACGGCGCCGCCGAAGGTGGGGCAGATGATTGGGGTGAAGTCGTAACAAGGTAGCCGTACCGGAAGGTGCGGCTGGATCACCTCCTTTCTAAGGAGCACAGCACCGATTGCAGGCAGACGTCCTGCACGGTCAGCTCATGGGTGGAACGTTGATTAGTTGGCGTGAGTGGACCTGATGG